>CAMQOJ010000056.1 GCA_947003375.1 uncultured Lachnospiraceae bacterium | reverse complement strand
GGCAGCCCCTCCGGCAGCGCAATCTCAGCTACCTCCTGCTGCAGGGTGAAGCTGACGCTGTGCTTGCCGTCCGCGTACTTCTCCGCCAGCTGCGCCTGGGAGCCGTCGAATCCCACCTGGCCGTGATTGATGACCACAATCCGCTGCGCCAGCTCCTCGATGTCCTGCAGATCGTGGGTAGTCAGCAGGATGGTCACGCCCCGCTCCCTGTTGATTTTCTTCACGAATTCCCGCATGCTCACCTTCACGTTCACGTCCAAACCGATGGTAGGCTCGTCCAGGAACAGCACCTTGGGGTCATGGAGAAGAGAGGCCGCAATCTCCGCCCGCATCCTTTGCCCCAGAGAAAGCTGACGCACCGGCTGGTCGGCGAAAGAGCCCATGTCCAGATACTCCATGAACTCATCTACGTTCTTTTTATAACGGTCCATGGGAATACTGTACATCCTGCGCAGCAGTTCAAAGGTCTCCCGAACCGGCAGATCCCACCACAGCTGTGTCTTCTGTCCGAAGACAGCGCCTATGTTCAGGGCGTTCTGTATCCGCTTTTTCTGGGGATCCAGCCCGCAGACCCGCACGGTACCTGTCGTAGGGGCCAGGATGCCTGAGAGCATCTTGATGGTGGTGGATTTGCCAGCGCCGTTGGGGCCTATGTACCCTACCAGCTCCCCCTCGTCTATCTGAAGGTTCACGTCCTGCACCGCATGGACGATTTTCTTCTCTGACTTGAACAGGGACTTCGTCATCCCCTTCAGGCCCTTGCCTTTCAGATTTATCACATAGTCCTTTGTCAAGCTGGTAGCTTGTATGACCATAGCTGGTATTTCTCCTTTCCTTTGTCGACTGTCATCTATTTTTCATCCAGAATCGATTGGCAATAAAATAACCATCCGCACATAAAACCATAACGATTCCGATTATCATCAGGAAATAATTAAAGCATTCCTTTACCCCTGGCAATCCGATATAACTAATCCACTGTGTCAATTGTCCTTCCAGAGCATTATCATCCATCAGTACCTCGGAACATTCGCTTACTACATATTGTCCCTCCGCAATATACACATATCCTTTCGCATCTTTGCTTTTTTGCGTCGTTATGCACACGGTAAGTTCTTTTTCTTTTATCTTTTTTTCGATTGGAACCATAAAGATTCCTCCCTCCGTGGTCTCTGAAAAAGGAATCGCCTTCTCAATCAATAAATCATTTCCCTCATAAATCTCTATCAGATACTCTCCCTCTCCTTCATCAGCCATCAGCCCTACTCCAAAATCCTTTACATAGCTATGTTTCGGTACGACTGTTTCCGTAATGAAGCTGCCCTCCTCCAGCAGAATATTCTGAGGCGGTATGGATCCGTTGTGGGAGCTCAATTCCTGCTTACACTGCAGCGTGATGAACACCGAGGCAAATAGCACTGCCACAATGAGGATTCTCCCAGTCTTGGCGGAAATGACGGATTTATCCTGCTCATCCTCTATCATACAGATACACGCGGCCAATATGGCACATAAAGTGACGCTCAGCAACCTGTGGGTAAAAAAGGAATGCATGTTCGTATGATATCTCATAACAAAATACCATGCGATGCTTCCACATGCAATGATAGAAAAAGGAATGCTTTTTCCTATATGCAGCATGCCCTTATGTTTCACAGACATCATCCAGAACCATATGCACCACAGGAACAATACACAGATTGTCTGTGCATTGATCCATTTCTCCAGATTGTTGGACAAATTCTCAAAAAATGAAATATCGGTCCCTCCATAAATCGAATGAAGCTCAATTCTTTCCAATAGAATATCCGAAAGGTTCATATGGAGAACCATACCCGCAATCGCCCATTTACCTGCCCACATCCCGGCATATCCGAATGCCCAGCAGATACCTGTCAGCAGAATCTCTTTCAAATAATCAACCAGGCGCTTCTGATTGCTTATCACAATCCATATCGTCAAAGGAAGCGCCCATACAAGCAGAGGATAAGTCAGGAAATCAAAATATGCGGTCAGAATCCCCAGCACAAAGAAAAGATAGAGATACTTATTCTTTTTCTCAAAAAAAGATTCTTTCCATAAAAGGGCAATGGTACCGCAGATGCTGATGTAAAAGATACAGGAATTCTGCAAGGACAATCCCAGTACATATGGAGTCAGCAGCGCATATATGGAAAGAATCCAAAAGCACCATACCTTCCCCTTTCTTTTGTATAGCTGCATGGCCAGGACCACCACCAAGAACATCTGAAGCAGGATATTCAGCATTCTTATTTCCCCGTAGTCAAAAATGCATAAAACAGGGCGCAGCACGGCCACAAATCCGCCCCAGTACCGTGGATAGGAGGGAATCATTGCCGCTCGCAGATAATTTCCTTCCGGATTTACTACTGAGGTCTGTATCATCAGTTCATCCGTATAATTATCCAATATCCCGGGGCTTTCCTGATATGAGCCAAAAACGCCTGTAAATTTCTGTATATAAGGAATGACAGGATACCAGCCTTCCTCCTCCAGTATCCTGAAAGATTCTAATACATTGCCTGACTGATCCGACAGCGGAATGATATAAGCAGCTACAAGACAAAATACCCCCAGCGCCATAGCAAGAATCAATATGAAAACATACCGAAAAACAGCAGCCGTCCCTTTTTTCAAAAACTCACGCATTATGAAATTGCCCTCTCTTTTCATAATGATGAAAAAAGAAACCGCTCTTTTCGGAACAGTTTCTTTTTTCACCTTTTACATCGTCTTATCTCAAAGCTTGATTCCCTTCAGCAGATCCCCAAGGGAAGTTCCGATGGACTCCCTGGAGCTGTACTTGGCGGCCGTCTTCTCGTCCACCACATCCTCCGTCTCCGCGGATTCCGCCACGGCCTTCATGCTCAGGCTGATCTTATTATTGTTGGTGTTCAGCACCTTCACCTTCACGGTATCGCCTACGCTCAGCACCTCAGAAGGAGTCTTGATCCTCTTCTGGCTGATCTGGGACACATGCACCAGACCGCTCAATCCGTCGCCTAGATCAACGAAAGCGCCGTAAGGCATGACGCTCTCCACCTTTCCTTCCAGGACGCTGCCCGGCGCTACCATGGCGATCCTGTGGTTCATGTTCTCCTTTTCCTTCTCCCTCAATACTTCCTTGGCGGAGAGCACAAGCTTCTTCTTGCCCTTCTCCACGGTGATGACATGGACCTCCAGCTCCCTGCCCACGAAGGTGCTCAGATCCTCCACATAGCTCAGGGACAGATGGGAGGCGGGAATGAAGCCCCGGATGCCCTCCAGGAAAGCCACCACGCCCTTGTTCACGGTCTCGCTGACCTTGACAGTGACGACAGCCTTGTCGTCCATATATTTCTGCACCTTGTCCCAGCCAAGCACTTCCGCAGCTTCCACCTTGGACAGCTGGATATTGCCCGCGCCGTCGTCCTTCTTTACCACCACGGCCTCTATCACATCGCCCACATGCACATCCTGCAGGATTGAGAAGGAAGGATCCTTGCTCATATCCTCAGCCTTGATGACGCCGGATGCATAATAGTTCAGATCCAGAGTCACACCCTGCTCATTCACATCGATGACGGAACCGGAGAGCACATCCCCCTCCTTGATGACCCGAAAGGATGCCTCCAGCTCCTTGCTGTAGTCCTCCATGGTCTCCGTGGTGCCTATTTCCTCTGTCTTCGCGGTTTCTTTCGGGGCGGCTTTTTCCTCTGCCTTTACAGGCTCCTTGTTCTCCTCCGCAGGCTGTGCGGCCTCCTCCTTTACAGCCTCTTCCTTTGCCTCTCCGGCCTCTGCGGTCTCCTCCTTGATTTCTTCCGCAGCTTCCTTCATGATTTCTTCCATCTTGAAATGTCCTCCTTTATATGTTACACAGACTGCAGGGATGCTTCCACCCGGCAGTTTTTACTCCTGTATCCGATTTTACCACGTATTTCCTGTAAAATCCACTGTTTGCAGCACTTTTCAACTGATTTATCACGATTTTCACGAAATATCTTCCTCAGTGCTGTCCGATTCCAGGATTTCTTCCGATTGATTGGCCTCTTCCCCTGACATCCCTTCCTCCGGCAGCTCTTCCATGTCCTCCATGGCGTCCTCCGGATTATCGAACTCCTGCTCCCCGTCGGAAATCCTCTCCCTGACCTTGGCGATCTTCGCTATCCTGACGCCCTCCTCCAGATCCATCAGCTTCACACCGGAGGTGATCCTGCTCAAAGTGGAGATATCCTGCATCCTTATCTGGATGATGATGCCCTCGGTGGTGATCATCATGATCTCATTCTCGTCATTGACGGCCTTGATGCCCACCACGTTTCCGGTCTTCTCGGTGATTTTATAGCACTTCACGCCCTTGCCGCCTCTGTTCTGTACCGTAAATTCGGTAAGATAAGTACGTTTTCCCATACCATTCTCCGAGGCGATCAGCAGGGAATCCCCCTGGCTCTGGAGCTGCATGCCGATGATCTCGTCCCCGTCGGACAGGTTCATGCCGATGACGCCCATGGAGCTCCTGCCCGTGGCCCGCAGATCCGTCTCCCGGAAGCGGATGCACATGCCAAGCCTGGTCACCAGGAATATCTCGCTGTCCTTATCGGTGATCTTCACCTCTATCAGCTCGTCGTCATCCTTCAGGATGATGGCTGTGAGGCCCTTCTTGCGGATGTTGTTGAATTCCATCATGGAGGTCTTCTTCACGATGCCCTTCTTCGTCACCATGAAGAGGTTCTTCTCATTGTCGTACTCCTGGATGGGAATCATGGCCGTAATCTTCTCCTCGGGGGCCAACTGCAGTAGGTTCACGATGGCAGTGCCCCTGGCCGTCCTGCCTGCCTCCGGGATTTCGTATGCTTTCAGACGATACACCCTTCCCAGGCTGGTGAAGAAATACAGATAATGGTGGGTGGTGGTCATCAGCAGATCCTCGATGTAATCGTCCTCGATGGTCTGCATGCCCTTGATGCCCTTGCCGCCCCGGTTCTGGGCCTTGAAGTTGTCCACGGTCATGCGCTTGATATAGCCCAGATCCGTCAGGGCGATCACCGTGTTCTCCCTGGGCACCAGATCCTCCATGGAGAAGTCCGTCTCGTCATAGCCGATCTTGCTGCGCCTGTCGTCGCCGTATTTGTCGGAAATCTCGATGATCTCCCTGCGGATGACCCCCAGCAGCAATTTCTCGTCCGCCAGGATCATCTTCAGCTCCCGGATGCGGATCTGCAGCTCCTTATGTTCATTCTCAAGCTTCTCACGCTCCAATCCTGTCAGAGCCCGCAGGCGCATGTCCACGATGGCCTGGGCCTGTACGTCAGAGAGCTCGAAGCGCTCCATGAGCCTCTCCTTGGCCATCTGGGTGTTCTGGCTGCTGCGGATGATGGATATGACCTCATCTATGAAATCAAGGGCCTTTAAGAGTCCCTGTAAGATATGGTCCCTCTCCTCGGCCTTGTTCAGGTCGTATTTCGTCCTTCTGGTGACCACCTCTTCCTGATGCCGCAGATAGTATCCCAGCATATCCAGAAGGTTCATGACCTTCGGCTGCTGATCCACCAAAGCCAGCATGATGACGCCGAAGGAGTCCTGGAGCTGGGTGTGCTTGTACAATTGGTTCAGGATTACATTGGCATTGGCGTCCTTGCGCAGCTCGATGACCACCCTGACGCCCTCTCTGTTGGACTCGTCCCGGATGTCCGTGATGCCGTCTATCTTTTTCAGCTTCACCAGCTCCGCTATCTTGATGATCAGGTTGGCCTTGTTCACCATGTAGGGAAGCTCCGTGGCGATGATCTGGGTCTTGCCGTTCGCCAGGGTCTCGATATTGGTCACGGCCCTCACCACCACCTTGCCACGGCCTGTCCGGTAGGCCTCATTGCAGCCTCTGGTGCCCAGTATCAGCCCCCCTGTGGGGAAGTCCGGCGCCTTCACGATGGGCAGTATCTCCTCGATGGAGGTTTCCCTGTTCTCCTCCACCTTGTTGTCGATGATCTTCACGATCGCACTGACGATTTCCCGTAGATTATGTGGCGGTATATTGGTTGCCATGCCCACGGCGATGCCTATGGTTCCGTTCACCAGCAGGTTGGGATAGCGGCTGGGCAGCACCACAGGCTCCTTCTCCGTATCGTCGAAGTTGGGGTCGAAGTCCACTGTGTCCTTGTTGATGTCCGCCAGAAGCTCCATGGAGATCTTGGACAGCCTGGCCTCGGTGTAACGCATGGCGGCGGCGCCGTCCCCGTCCATGGAGCCGAAGTTCCCGTGGCCGTCCACCAGAGGATACCTGGTAGACCAATCCTGGGCCATGTTCACCAGCGCGCCGTAGATGGAGCTGTCCCCGTGTGGATGGTATTTACCCATGGTATCACCGACGATACGGGCGCTTTTCCTGTGGGGCTTGTCAGGGCCGTTGTTGAGCTCGATCATGGAATAGAGCACCCGCCGCTGGACGGGCTTTAAGCCGTCCCTTACATCCGGAAGGGCCCGGGATGCAATGACGCTCATGGCGTAGTCAATAAAGAATGACTCCATCCTCTCTTTCAGGTCTACTTCCTGAACCTTGTCATGTTCCGGAGCCTTGTCAAAAATGTCGTCGTTCATCTTTTCCCTCTCTTACTTTATGCGTTATGTCAGCGATATCAGCCGATGGTGTCGAGATTCTTCACATATTTGGCGTTCTCCTCGATGAATTCCCGCCTGGGCTCCACCTTGTCCCCCATGAGGGTGGTAAAGGTCAGGTCAAGCTCGGACTGCATCTCCTCGTCATAATTTACCCGCAGGAGGATCCTCCTGGCGGGATCCATGGTGGTCTCCCAGAGCTGCTCCGCGTCCATCTCCCCCAGTCCCTTGTAGCGCTGTATCTTGTTGTTCTGATCCCTGCCCACCTCCAGGAGGATGCCGTCCAGCTCCTCGTCGCTGTAGGCGTACCAGATCTTCTTGTTCTTCTCAAGCTTGTACAGAGGGGGTTTTGCCAGGTACACATGCCCCTCCCTGATCAAATCCGGCATGAAGCGGTAGATGAAGGTCAGCAGCAAGGTGCTGATATGGGCCCCGTCCACGTCCGCGTCCGTCATCAGGATAATCTTATCGTATCTGAGTTTGGAAATGTCGAAATCATCGTGTATCCCTGTGCCGAAGGCCGTGATCATGGCTCTGATCTCCGCGTTGGCGTATATCTTGTCCAGCCTGGCCTTCTCCACGTTGAGGATCTTGCCCCGCAGGGGCAGGATGGCCTGGGTGGCTCTGGCTCTGGCGGTCTTTGCGCTGCCTCCGGCGGAATCCCCCTCCACGATGTAGATCTCGCAGTTCTTGGGATCCTTGTCGGAGCAGTCCGCCAGCTTTCCGGGAAGGGCCATGCCGTCTAAGGCAGTCTTCCTCCTGGTGAGATCCCTGGCCTTCCTGGCGGCCTCCCTGGCTCTCTGTGCCAGGATGGACTTCTCGCAGATGGTCTTCGCAACCGAGGGGTTCAGCTCCAGGAAATAGGTGAGCTGCTCGCTGACGATGCTGTCCACCGCCCCTCTGGCCTCGCTGTTGCCCAGCTTCTGCTTGGTCTGACCCTCGAACTGGGGATCCTCTATCTTCACGCTGATGATGGCGGTGAGCCCCTCCCTGATGTCCTCGCCGGAGAGGTTGGGCTCGCTGTCCTTCAAAAGCTTGGCATTCCTGGCGTAATCGTTGAAGGTCTTCGTGAGGGAGTTGCGGAAGCCCTGCAGATGGGTGCCGCCCTCCGGTGTGTTGATATTGTTCACGAAGCTGAACACGCTCTCGTTGAAGGAATCATTGTGCTGGAAGGACACCTCCACGTACACCTGGTTCTTCTGTCCCTCGAAGTACATGATATTTTCATACAAAGGCGTCTTGTTCTTGTTCAGATAGGAGACGAACTCCTTGATGCCGCCCTCATAGCAGAATTCGACGTATTTCTTTTTCTTCTTTTTCTCTGCCTTCTCCTCCGCCTGGGGTATCTGGGCGCCTTCCTCCCCGCCGGACTGTTCCTCTCTGTCGGCCTGGGCCCGCTGGAGCAGTTCGTTGATCTGGGCGTTCTCGTGGCTGCCGATCTCCTCCCTGTCCTCCCGCTCGTCCCGCAGGATGATCCGCAGTCCCTTGGTCAGGAAGGCCATCTCCCGGAGCCTTATCTTCAAAGTGTCGAAATCGAATTCCGTGGTCTCCGTGAAGATGGTATCGTCCGGCCGGAAGGTGATCTTAGATCCTGTCTTCTCCTTCTCACAGGTGCCGATCTCCTTCAGGGGATAGCAGACCTTCCCCCGCTCATAGCGCTGCTTGTAGATCTTGCCGTCCTGGCAGATTTCCACCTCCAGCCACTGGGACAGGGCGTTCACCACGGAAGCGCCCACGCCGTGGAGGCCTCCTGAGACCTTGTATCCCCCGCCGCCGAACTTTCCCCCGGCATGGAGGATCGTGAACACCACCTCCACGGCAGGGATCCCCGCCTTATGGTTGATCCCCACGGGAATGCCCCGGCCATTGTCGATGACAGTGACGGAATTTCCCTCGTGGATGGTCACATCTATGGTATCGCACACGCCGGCCAGAGCCTCGTCCACCGCATTGTCCACGATTTCATACACCAGGTGGTGCAGGCCTCTGCTGGAAGTGCTGCCGATGTACATGCCGGGACGTTTCCTGACTGCCTCCAGCCCCTCCAGGATCTGGATCTGATCCGCCCCGTACTCATTCTCTACCGCCGTGTTGTTCCTGATTTCTTCACTCATGAATTGTCCGTCCCTCTTTCCATATTCGCTGTCGCGGAGGAAGCATCCCCTGGCACCGGCTTTCCTTACACGCCGTTCATGCAGGCGACTGTCCCCTCCGACACCTGATAGACCTTATTTATCTCAAACCTGTGCTTCACGAACTCGTCCAGACCGGTACAGGTGATGATGGTCTGGATGTCTCCGATGCTGCCCAGCAGATAGTTCTGCCTGTTGGAATCCAGCTCCGAGAGCACGTCGTCCAGCAGGAGTATGGGCGCATCTTTTGCAATCTTCTTCACAAGCTCTATCTCCGAAAGCTTCAGGGACAATGCAGCGGTTCTCTGCTGCCCCTGGGAGCCGAACCTCCTGATATCGATATCTCCTATGATAAACGAAAAATCGTCTCTATGCGGTCCAACGGACGTCATCTTTGCCCGTATATCCCTGTCCTGATTGGCTCTCAGCTTCTCCTCAAAGTCCTCCGCCTCCACGTCAGGCTCATAGTGGACGGCGAGCTCCTCCCTGTCCCCGGAGAGCTTCCTGTGGATGCCGTATATGATTTCGTTGAGCTGCTCCCCGAACAGCTTCCTGCGCTGGATGATCTTGCTGCCGAAGGATGCCAGCTGCATGTCCCAGACGCCAAGGGTCTCCTTTAAATCCGGGTTCATGTACATGTCCTTCAAGAGCTTGTTGCGCTGGTTGACTATCCTGTTGTAGTGGTTCAGGTTGTAGAGATAGAGGCTGTCAAGCTGGCAGAGCTCCATGTCCACGAACCGTCTGCGCTCCGCAGGGCCGTTCTTGATGATCCCCAGGTCCTCCGGGGAGAAGAAGACCACATTGCACAGGCCCATCAGGTCTGCCGCTTTCTTGATTTTCTGCCCGTCTATGGCGATGCCCTTGGATTTGGACTTGCGCAGGTGCATGTCCACCCTGGTCTCCACAGCCTCTTTCTCCAGATAGGTCCGTATATGGGCCTCCTCTTTGCCGAATGCCACGATCTCCCTGTCCTTTGCCCCTCTGTGGGACTTGGTGGTGGCCGCCACGAAGATGGCCTCCAGGATATTGGTCTTGCCCTGGGCATTGTCCCCGTACAGGATATTGGTACCGCGGTCGAACTCCAGGGAAAGGCAGCCGTAATTCCTGTAATCCGCCAGCTCTATCGATTTTATGATCATCTCTGTGCCCGTCTCTACGCTTCTATTTTGACCGTTTCGCCGTTATATTCCACTATATCGCCTTCCACCAGCTTCTTCCCGCGCCTGGTATCCACCTCACCGTTTACCATGACCAGTCCCTCCTGAATCACAGCCTTGGCGTCCGCCCCGGATTCCACCAGGTTCGCCGCCTTCAAGGCCTGCCCCAGCTTAATGTATCCATCCTTCAGATGTACGACTTCCACGTTGCACCCTCCCTGCGCTTATCGCGCCTTTCCTTCAGCTTTCCCCCATCCTCAGCGCCCGTAGTTCGCCACCAGGCTCACGGGAAGTATCAGGTAGATATAGCTCTCCTCCTCGTTCTTGATGAAGCATGGGGCCTTTGGATTCACCATATAGAGGTCCGCCTCCTCGTCATCGATTACACGGAGCGCGTCAATCAGGAACTTGGGATTGAAACCGATCATCAGATCCCTGCCCTGCTTCTCGATATCGATTTCCTCGTTCATGCTGCCAAGAGCGGAGTCTATCTTCAGTTCCATGCACTCGTCCGTGATGTTGATGACGATAGGCTTGCGGTCTCCCTCTCTGGTGAGAAGGGTAGCTCTGTCGATACAGTCTAACAGCTCCCGCTTGTTCACCTTCACCTTCGTCTCATAATCTCCGGAGAGCATCCTGTCGATGCTGAAATACTCCCCTTCTATCAATCTGGATACGACCACAGTATTATCGAATTCGAAGACGATATGCTTTTCCGTAAAGTACACCGTCACATCGCTGTCCGCCCCGCCGGGCAGAATCTTGCTCACCTCATTCAGGGTCTTTCCGGGCACGATGACCTTCCTGTGCCCATAGACCTCCCTAAGCGCAATCTTGCGGATAGAGATGCGGTGTCCATCCGAGGACACGATTTTCAGCTCATCTCCGTTTATTTCGAACAGCTCTCCTGTCATCAGCTTGTTATTGTCATTGTCCGAGATGGAGAAAATCGTCTGGCGCACCATTTCCTTCAGGGCGAACTGGCTGATGACGATGCTCTCCTCCTTTTCCACCATAGGCAGATAGGAGAAATCTTCTCCCGACTTGCCCACAATGGTGAATTTGGCCTTTTCGCATGTAATCAATGTCCGGAAGGAAGCGTCTGTCTCTATTCTGATATAGCTGTCCGGAAGCTTGCGGACGATTTCAAGGAAAATCTTTGCGTCCAGGGCGATGACCCCACCTTCCACGATATCCCCCTCTATGACAGTCTCTATTCCCATATCCATATCGTTGGCAGTCAGGGTGATGATGCCATTGGAAGCATCTATCAAGATACATTCAAGGATGGACATGGTAGTCTTGTTTGGGACAGCCCTGGATACAATCTGTACACCGTTCAACAGGTTCGATTTGGAACAGACTAATTTCATATGGATAACTCCTTTCCCGGAACCGTGGTTCGCAAAACATATAAAAAGATAAAGGAATTCATAATAACCTTCTTAATAGCTGTTGATAAGTGCATAACCTCATTTATTATACTATTTTTCAGGGAAAAAGGGAATGGATATCTTGCGATTATTTTCAGAATAACTTGAGAAAAACTATCAGGTTATTCACAGTCCATTCATTTTCTTTTGTAACATCCCCGAAATATCAACAGCCTGACCACATGACAATGTGGGTAACTTCCCCGACTTTAGTGACCTTCAGTATAAACTGCTAGGAAGGATTGATCTTCTTTATAATAACATCCACTTTATTCCTGACATCCTCATTGACCTCCATCTCAGCCGTAATCTTCTTGACGCCGTGCATGATGGTGGTATGATCCTTCTTCGAGAGGAGTTTTCCGATATCAGCGTAAGGAGTCCCCACAAGCTCCCTGCACAGGTACATGACAATCTGCCTGGGCAGCACGTACTCTGAATTGCGCTTCTTGGAGGTAATGTCCTCCGGCCTCACGTTGAAATGCTCCGACACGGTGTCGATGATAAGGGCCGGCGTAATGATTTTTGCCTTGTTTGGATAGATGATGTCCTTCAGGGCCTCCTCCGCGATATCTAGGGTCAAATCCACCTTGTTCAGCTTTCCGGCCGCCACGATTTTGTTGAAAGCCCCCTCCAGCTCTCGGATATTGGACTTGATGTTTGTGGCGATGTATTTGATGATTTCCTCATTAATCGTCAGGCTGCAGCATTCCGCATTCTTCTTCAGGATTGCCATCCTGGTCTCATAGTCGGGGGGCTGGATGTCCGCAATCAGCCCCCATTCAAAGCGGGAGCGGAAGCGCTCGTCTAAGGTCTCTATCTCCTTGGGCGGCTTGTCCGAGGAGAGGACAATCTGTTTCCTGGCAGAGTGCAGTACATTGAAGGTGTGGAAGAACTCTTCCTGGGTACTCTCCTTTCCGATGATGAACTGCACATCGTCCACCATGAGCACGTCCACCGTCCTGTACTTTTCCCGCAGCTTAGTCATGGAGGCCGCGTTTCCGCTTCGGATGGACTCGATGACCTCATTTGTGAACTCCTCGCTGGTCACATAGAGCACCTTTTTCTTCGGATTCTGCTCCAGGATGAAATGACCGATGGAGTGCATCAGGTGGGTCTTTCCCAGGCCAGGCCCACCGTAGAGATAGAGCGGGTTATAGACATCTCCAGGGGATTCCGCAACAGCCAGGGAGGCGGAATGGGCGAACCGGTTGCTTCCGCCCACCACGAAGGTGTCGAATTTGTACTTGGGGTTCAGATTGGCATGTTCATAGACAGAACTTTGCTCCTGAATCTCCTTCACATCCTTCTCCATCACGAACTTCACGTCATAGTCATGGTTGAACATTTCCGTGATGGTCACCCGGAAGAAGCTGGCGTATTTGGAGGAGATATAGTCGAACACAGAGGACTGGTCGGCAGGGATGACGATATTCACCACATCGTTCACTGCGTTCAGGAATGCCAGAGGTTCCACCCAAGTCTTATAGGAGATGTCTGTGAGTTCATATTCTTTTTTGATTTTTTCCTTAATGGCAGTCCAGCTGCCCTTGATATCATCCATTTCCTGATTATCCTTTCCTTTGGGAGCCCATCTATAACCCCGCGTTTTACCATTGTAATATAGATTGCGGCAGATTTCAAATAGTAGTTATGAACATTCCTATGGACAAAGTTATCCACATACTGTGTATAATTATGTTCATAAACGATTTATACAAATGGGGATGTGGATATGGATGTGAATAAGTGGATAAGTCAGCGGAAGACAGAAAACATTGCATTTGCTGGACTGTAAAAGGATTTTCAACTGTGATTGCACAGAAAATACCCTTTCTTTCTTAAATTGTCCACATCGAATCCACAGTCTGTGGATAACCTTTTTCAGTATATCTGATGTGGATATCTAT
>CAMQOJ010000055.1 GCA_947003375.1 uncultured Lachnospiraceae bacterium | reverse complement strand
ATCTTATATATTTGTATTGGAATCTATGGTATACTATCCTTAATTGTGGCAGGAAACGGCCGAATGGCCATCTTACCATGAGCGACCTGTGCTCAGGGTATACTATCTTTAATTGTGGCAGGAAACGGCCGGACAGTGGCGAACGACATGGGAAGCTGCAGACCTGGTATGCGAGATATGTGACGGAAGAAACAGACCCGGAAAAAGGAGTGGACATGGAATTGAAGGAAGACAATGGAGACGGAGTTGACAGCTGGAAAGAAGTGACTCTGATTTACAATGCCGCGCTGAAGATGATGGAGACCAAGATGGAGATACTCAACGACGAGTTCCAGCATGTCCATCGCTACAATCCCATCGAACATATCAAGGCCCGCATCAAGACTCCGGAGAGCATCGTGAAAAAGCTGAAGCGCGACGGACATGAATCCACCATCGACAACATGGTGAAATATGTGAACGACATAGCGGGCATCCGCATCATCTGTTCCTTTACCTCCGACATCTACCGCATCGTGGACATGATCAGCGAGCAGCGGGACATCAAGGTCATAGGGGTAAAGGATTACATCACTTTCCCGAAAGCCAGCGGGTACAAAAGCTATCATATGATTGTGACGGTGCCGGTATATCTGTCGGACCGGACAGTGGATACGAAGGTGGAAATCCAGATTAGGACGGTAGCCATGGATTTCTGGGCCAGCCTGGAGCACAAGATTCATTATAAGTTCGAGGGGGACGTGCCGGAAAACATCAAGAACGAGCTGGTAGAGTGCGCCAGGATGGTGTCGGACCTGGACATCCGGATGCTGAAGCTGAACGAGGAGATTCTGGCCATTACCAGGGAACATGGGAGATAGGCTGTAAGAAGGTAGAGAATAGCCGGGATGAAAGAGAGAAGGTACAACTGTCTGTGGAGGCTGCGGACAGGTCAGGAGGAGAACAGATGGATATGTTTATGGACAAGCTGGCGCAGAAGCTGACGGCACAGGAAATCATCAAGGCGAACACTGCTGCGGATGTGGAAGAGCTGAACAAATTGAAGAACCAGATAGCGGAATACAACGAATGTCTGGCGAAGCTGCAGAAGCTCATAGATGACGGAGCCGCAAAGCTGTCCGGCATGAAGTCGGGGAAAAGCGAGATGGCCCGCGCGGTGGAAGAAGGTTCGGCCAGGACGGAGGCACTGCGGCAGAGCGTAGAGGGGCTGGGGAAGCTGATAGAGCAGCAGCAGGAGCGGCTGGACGGGATAGAAAGATCCGTGGCAGGAAAAGTGAATGACTTGGCCGGGTACACGGGAGAGAAGCTGGAGGCCCAGGCCGCCGCTACAGAGAGCCGGCTGGAGGCTGTTTCTGGCCAGACACAGGCCCTTGCAGGATTGGTGGAAGAAAGGCTGGGAGCGCTGTCGGGCCAGACAGAGATGATGACCGCTTCCGTGGGAGAGAAGATAGACCAGCTCTGTGGCCAATTGGAGGCCCAGGCCAGCGGCGGTCTGACAGAGAGGCTTGAACTGGTGGAGGAGAACGTGCACAGGGAGTGCGTGAAGGTATACCGCAACGTACAGGCGGTACTGGTGGAGGAGAGCGGGAAGCAGGGCGATGCCCTGTCTGAGGCAAAGGAGGAAGTGGCATCCATTAAGGGAAAGCTTGGCGTTGTGCTGGGCGCATCCGTGGCCGCGGTGGTAGTTTCCCTCATAGGCGTACTGTTCCAGGTGCTGAGCGGGCTTCATGTGCTTCCGTTTTGATTGGCCGACAGGTAGGAAAATATGGCAAAGGAAATTTGGAAACCGGGGAACATGCTTTATCCCCTGCCGGCCGTCATGGTGAGCATGGCGGATGCGGACGGAAGATACAATATCATCACAATCGCCTGGGCGGGCACGGTCTGCACCAATCCGCCCATGGTCAGCATATCGGTCCGCCCGGAGAGGCATTCTTTCCGAATCCTGCGGGGGACGGGGGAGTTCGTCATCAACCTGACCACCAGGGAGCTTGCTTTCGCCACGGATTATTGTGGAGTGAAGAGCGGCAGGGATGTGGATAAATTCAAAGAGCTGGGACTGACGGCGCTGCCGGCGGGGAGCGTCAGGGCTCCGATGATTGGAGAGAGCCCGGTCAACATAGAATGCAGGGTCCGCAGTATTACGCCCCTCGGCTCCCACCATATGTTCCTGGCAGATGTGGTGGCAGTCCATGCCGATGGAAAATATATGGATGAAAAACACAAATTCCATCTGGAACAGGCAGACCCCATCGTCTATTCGCATGGGGTCTACTATACCTGCGGGGAGGCGGTCGGCACCTTCGGATACAGCGTACGGAAAAACGGAAAGTGATATATCGATGAAGAACAGGTCAATAGACAGAAAGAGGATTGCCGATTATTGCGTGTTCGGAATACTGTTGCTATTGTATTCCGGATTGACCTTTACGCTTTTTTACAGGCAGGCCATAGAGTATCAGGGCATGTATGTCTCCGACATGAAGGCCTATATCCAGGAGACCATGGGGCTGGAGAGCGGATACGAATTTCCGTACAGATTTTTCTTCTGGCTGTCGAGGCTCTGGCTGCCGGTGGCCACGCCGGCGGCGGCAGTGGCTTTTTCCACCATGTTGCTGAACTCGGCCGGCGTCATTGCCCTGAAATGCTTTTTGGGGAGAAAGCTGGAGGAATATGCCGGGAAGCATCTGGTCCCATGGAGCTTCCTGTGGGACGCGGCGGTGAACTTTTTCGTCTTCTCACTGTTTTTCGTATCTATGTTCTATGGTCCCAGAGGGTATGCCATATTCGGCTATGACTATATTTACCGCTGCGCCGGAATCCTGACGGCAAACCCTTATTGGAATGCCACTTATCTGGCGGTGCGCCCTTTTACCATCCTGTGCTTCTTCTGGACGGCAGAGCTTCTGGAAGTCTATGAAGCCGGGCTGCCGGTGAAGAAGGCGGTTCTGCTGGCGGCATTCAGTTTCCTGGCAGCTTTCACGAAGCCCAGCTTCGCGTTTGTCCAGCTCCCGGTGGCGGGATGCGTGCTTTTGTACCGATTGATCGCCTCTAAATTCAGGAACTGGAAAAATACACTGCGGTTCGGCTGCTGCTTCCTGCCTGCGGGATTTCTCTTGCTGTCTCAGTTTTTTGGCGTGTTCGTGGGAGAGAATGTGCTGGGGGAGGAGACGGGCATCGGTATCGGGATGGGGAAGGCCTGGCAGCTGCATTCTTTCAACATTCCGCTGAGCGTAATGCTGGCGCTGCTGTTCCCGTTTTGCGTGCTGGCCCTGAATTTCAGGGAGATAAAGAAAAATACGGAATTTCGTCTGGCATGGCTGCTGCTGCTGGCAGGCTTCCTGGAATATCTTTTCCTATATGAAAAGGGATTTCGGATGGCGCACATGAATTTCTCATGGGGATATATGCATGGCCTCTTCTTCGTGTTCGTGGTCTGCGCCATGCAGATGCTGAGGAACCTCATGGGCTGGAGGCCATGGATCTACAAGCTGTTCGTGGCACCGGAATTCTTTCTGTACGTCTGCCATTTGTGCTGCGGCATTGGATTTTTCGTCTATCTATATGAAGGGAATAATATGAGTGTATTCTGATGGAGAGTAAAAAGAGGGAACGCCTTGTTTTTTGGGCGATATTCGCGGCGGCGTTTGTTGTCCGGTGCATCGGATTCGTGTCCGTGCCTGCCGGGGTGAACCAGGACGAGGCTATGGCCGGGGTGGATGCCTGGGCGCTGGCCCAGTACGGCACGGACCGGTTCGGCATACGGCTGCCGGTACATTTCACTGCCTGGAAGTACGGACAGATGAGCGTATTGCTGTCCTATTGCATGGTTCCTTTTATCAGACTGTTTGGCTTTTCCACCTTTTCCGTGAGGCTGCCCATGCTTTTGGCCAGCTGTGGTTCCGTCGCGCTGGTGTACCTGGTGGGCCGACAGCTGTTTTCGGCGCGGATGTCGTTGGGAGTCATGCTGCTGGCCGCGGTCAACCCCTGGCATTTTATGCAGAGCCGCTGGTCCCTGGACTGCAATCTGCTCCCCCATGTCTTTCTGCTGGCTGTGTGGCTGTTGCTGCTGGGACTGAAGAGGCGGGGATATCTCTACCTCTCCATGGTCTTTTTTGGCCTGACCTTTTATTGCTATGGGGTTGCCGCGTATTCCGTGACGCCCTTCCTGGTGGTGTATGCCGGCTGGTGCCTTTGGAAGAAGCAGCTTCGGGTGCGGGAGGTTTTGCTGTGCGTCCTTGTTTTCCTGCTTGTGGCCCTGCCGGAGATACTGGTGCTTGCAATCAATTTCTTTGGAGCTTCCACCATAGAGACGCCGCTGTTCACCATGAGCTATTTTCCGGGGAGCATCAGGAGCAACGATATATTGTTCCTGAATTTTTCCTTCGGGCAGCTGGGCCGCAATTTCCTGGCCATGGTAAAGACCTGCATCCTGCAGACGCCAGGCCCTCTGTACAACGCGCTCCCTGCCTTTGGGCCAATGTACCATATCTCCATTCCCTTTATGCTGCTGGGGATGGTTCTGTTCACTCGGGATTTGTTCACGGAGAGGGACGCGGCGCGGCAGACCAGGATGCTGGCCCTATGGGGAGGCCTTGTGACAGGCGTATGGGTGGGACTGATTACCTTTGAGGTGAATGTGAACAGGATTAACATCATATTCTTCCCGCTGATTTTTATGTGCGGATATGGCATTGCGGCGGTGGCACGGCGATGCCGCAGGGCCGTGGTGGGGGTTTATGCGGCCTACGGCATATGCTTTGTCCTGTTTTTAGGAACCTACTTTACATCTTTTGCGGAGGACATCAGGAGGTATTTTAATGTAGATTTTCTGGAGATTGTAGAAGAGGCGGATGCCTTGGAGGACTGCCAGGCACTGTACATCACCGGAAATATGGACTGGCAGTACAATTGTTCCATGGCGGAGATACTGACGCATTATGCCTGCAGGATCGATGCCGCATATTATCAGGGGATGACCCTCACCACGGGAGGCAGGACACTGCGTCCCTATGAAGAGCGCTACCACTTCGTGGATGTGGACGACATGAAAGAGGAGGAAGACAGCGTGTATCTCCTGCATGCCTCGGAGCTGGACAGGCTCCCCTTTGCGTTCCGGGTGATAAAAGAGAATGGTAATTTTCGCCTGGTCCGGCCCGCGGACTGAGGGGCGCCTGCGGAACCACCCCTTTCGGAATGCATAATTTCGCGCAACCGGGGGATAACTAACTTTACGGGCAGCTGACCGTACGAAACAGAAAAACAAAAAATCGCGCAAGCAGAAATTGGAAGAATGTCAAACCTATGAAAAAGAGCAAAGTCAATCATAAAAAGTACAGATTTACATATATTAAAGCTACGGTGGGCACCCTCCTGGCGGGGATGCTCTTCCTGAAGGGATATACGCCCTTCGAAGAGACGGGAGAGAATTTCTTCCGTATCCAGGTGAACGGACAGGACGTGGGGGTCCTGGGGGAGAAGGAGAGGATTGACGAGCTCCTGCTGCAGGCCAGGAAAAAAATTGCTTCGGAAAGCGATGAGCTTGTGTTCATGAAAGCGGATATGGTAGTGGTGGGAGAGCAGGTCCTCTGGGGCGAAGTGGATACGGAAGAGGATGTGGCCAGACGGATGGAGGATGCGCTGCGGGCCAGCGTCCAAGAGACCCTGCACCGCTCTTACACCTTGAAGGTGGACGAGTATACCATCAATCTCTCCAGCATAGAGGATGTGCGAACGCTGCTCCAGGCGGCCATCGATAAATATGGCAATGACGGAAAGTTTGCGATTGCGCTCAAGAACGACGAGAACCGGGAGTTCGGCATGCTGACCGCAGAGGTGGTGGCAGCGGCAGGCCAGGAGGATGAGGTATGGCAGGCTAATACGGAGGCCGGTGTCCAGAGCCTCTTCGCGGAGATTACGGGAGAGCAGGAGACGGACCAGAAGGAAAGCTTTGAGGATTATGAACTGGGAATCCGGACCATGGACTTCGCGGACAGCGTAGAGATTGTGGAGACATATCTTCCGGTAAGCCAGCTCACGGATCTGGAGGAGGCCATCAATCTGGTGATCATGGAGCAGGAGACCCCCAGTGTGTACGAGGTGGCGCAGGGGGACACCCTGTCGGAGATCGCCATCAAGGTGAACATCCCCATGGACACCATCGTGGAGATGAACGATGCTCTGGAGGATGTGACGTCCACGCTGCAGATCGGCCAGGAGCTGCTGATCACAGTGCCGGAGCCGGAGCTGTCCGTGTCCAGGGTGGAGGAGGAGTATTATGAGGAGATATACGACGCGGACATTGTCTATATCGAGAACGACGACTGGTATACGAACCAGACGGTAGTGCACCAGAAGCCGTCCGCGGGATACCGGAAAGTAGTGGCCGATGTGTCGTATCTAAACGATAAGGAAGTGGGCCGCGAGATTCTCAAGCAGGAAATCGTCATGGAAGCCGTGCCGAAGATCGTGGAGCGGGGGACCAAGATTCCGCCCACTTATGTCAGGCCCATCTCCGGCGGTGTACAGACATCCAGCTTCGGAAGGCGGTCCGCGCCTACCAGAGGGGCCAGCTCCTACCACAAGGGAATCGACTGGGCTACGCCCACGGGTACGCCCGTGTATGCCTCCTGTGGCGGTACGGTGGCAAAGGCCGGCTGGGGAAGCGGCTACGGCTATGTAGTCTATATCAACCATGAGGACGGCAGGCAGACCCGCTACGGGCATCTGAGCAAGGTGCTGGTCAGCGCGGGACAGACCGTGAAGCAGGGAGACAGAATCGCCCTCAGCGGAAACACCGGCATCAGCACGGGCCCCCATCTGCATTTTGAGATATTGATAAACGGCACACAGGTGAACCCTTTGGATTATCTGGACCGATGACAGGAATGGATGTTCGGTTTACAAACGAGGGAAAATGTGGTAAGATAGGCTTTGTGTGAAAAAGCTATGGCCGTATCGGGGCAGATGGCCAGATAAATATTTGGCCCCAGGCAGAGGAAGATTATATGGAACAATATATTATAAAAGGCGGAAATCCGCTGGTGGGCGATGTGGAGATAGCGGGCGCGAAGAACGCGGCGCTCCCTGTCTTCGCGGCAGCAGCCATGACGGATGAGACTGTGTATATAGACAACATTCCGGATGTGCGCGATATGGACGTGATGCTGGAGGCTATGGCCAGCACGGGCGTCACGGTGAAGCGCATCAACCGGCACAAGGTTCTGATCAACGCGGGGAATATCCACAATCTCACAGTGGAACATGAGGGATGTAAGAAAATCAGAGGCTCCTATTACCTCCTGGGGGCATTTCTGGGAAAGTATAAGCAGGCGGAGGTAGTCCTGCCCGGAGGCTGCGATATCGGCAGCCGGGCGGTGGATCAGCACATCAAGGGTTTCCGTGCCCTGGGGGCGGAGGTAATCATCGAGCACGGGCTGATCAAGGCAAAGGCCGAGCAGCTTCGGGGTAGCCATATCTATATGGACAAGGTCAGCGTAGGCGCTACGATCAATGTGATGATGGCGGCTACCATGGCGGAGGGCATGACCATCATTGAGAACTGCGCCAAGGAGCCCCATGTGGTGGATGTGGCGAACTTCCTGAACAGCTGCGGCGCCAACATCAAAGGGGCAGGCACCGATGTAATCAGGATCCGGGGGGTGGCAAAGCTCCATGGCACGGATTATGCCATCATCCCCGATCAGATTGAGGCGGGCACCTTTATGTTCGCCGCCGCGGTCACCAAAGGGGACGTGACTGTGAAGAATGTCATCCCCAAGCACCTGGAGTCGATTACGGCAAAGCTTTTGGAGATAGGATGTGAGGTGGAGGAGGCGGATGACTGTATCCGCGTGGTGGCCGCAAAGCCGCTGGCCCATACCCAGGTAAGGACTCTGCCCTATCCCGGTTTCCCCACGGACATGCAGCCTCAGATGACAGTGGCGCTGGCAGTGGCCAGGGGGACCAGCATCGTGACGGAGAGCGTATTTGAAAACCGGTTCAAATATGTGGATGAGCTGGTCAGGATGGGAGCCGATGTGAAGGTAGAAGGAGGAGACACTGCTATCATCGATGGCGTGGAGAAATATACCGGAGCCAGCATCACGGTGCCCGATCTGCGGGCGGGGGCCGCATTGGTGATTGCCGCACTGGCCGCGGAGGGCGTCAGCGTCGTTGACAATATCAAATATATTGAGCGGGGCTATGAGGATTTCCATATCAAGCTGCAGAATCTGGGAGCACAGATCGAGCTGGTGGAGGCGGAGAAGGATATTCAGAGATTCAAGCTCAAGGTGGGCTGAACAGACAGGGCCTGGCGATGAGCGGCATCGGCTTAAAGCTTTTCAGAAGAAAGGGTAGGAACGGGTCTTGTCAGTGGTTGATAAGGCCTTTTTGGGTCATAGACATAGTAAGGAGAGGCGGTGAAATCTATGCGGCGCAGCGCACGCCAATGTCTTATGCCGGTAATGCTATTAGGACTGTTTGTTGGAGGATGCGGCGGCCCCGCCGCATCAGAGGAATCGCAGGTGGAAAGCAAGCCACAGGACGGCACATCCCAGGTCTCCACGGTGGTGGAGAACCGGGAGTATGAGGCTGTGCCGAACGCGTCCGGAGCTTCAGGGCAGGACAAGACGGACTTCAAGCCGTATCAGGCGCCGGAATTCGCGGATTCCGCCTTTCATGCCGAGCATGCCCAGGGAAACGAACAAGTGCGGATCGACCTGGAGCATGCGGCCCAGGGCTACATAGGGGTTTCAGGGCAGTCCAGCACCCGTCTCAAGCTCCAGGTGTTCATAGGGGAGATGGAGTACAGATACGATGTCCCAGCGGACGGGACGCCGGTGATATTCCCTTTGCAGGAGGGGGATGGCACCTATACCATCAAGGCGATGGAAAATGTGGAATCCACGAAATACAGGCCTTTGTTTACGCTGGACTGCGAGGTGAAGCTGGAGGATGAGTTCCAGCCCTTCCTGCGGCCCAGCGCTTACGTGGATTATGACCGGGATTCGGAATGTGTGCGGTTAGCCGCCCGGCTGGCTGAACAGGAGGAGGACGCGCTGGGGGTCGTGGGGGCAGTGTTCGAATATATCTGCGACAATATCGTCTATGACACGGAGAAGGCGCAGATGGTGCAGACCACCTCGGGCTACATGCCGGTGCTGGACGACACGCTGCGGACGGGGAAGGGCATCTGCTTCGACTATGCCTCTCTCGTGGCCGGAATGCTGCGCAGCCAGGGGATTCCCACCAAGATGGTCTTCGGCGATGTGTCGCCCAACGATGTCTACCACGCATGGAATATGTTCTATACGGAGGAGACCGGCTGGGTGACGGTGAAGTATGAGGTGAAGGCGGGCAGCTGGAATCGGTTGGATTTGACCTTTTCCGCCAATGGCAAGGATGCATCCTTGATTGGGGACGGAGAGAATTATCTGGATGAGCTGTATTATTGAAAATGGGGAGATTGGGCGGTCAGCGGGGCGAATGGCCGACATAGAAGGAGGGGCGCTATGAGACGTGGGAAACTGGACAGTCTGGGGGTCAGTGCATTCTGTGAGAGCATGGCGATGATGGTGCAGTCCGGAATCCAGATGGACGAGGCCGTTGCATTGCTGAAATCCGGCAGCGGACAGGGAGGCCCTTTGGAAGAAGGACTTGTAATCATGCAGGCGGAGACGGAGGCAGGGAAGGGGCTCTCCGCCGCCATGGAGGCTACGGGAATTTTTCCGGAATATTGCCTGCGGATGGTTCTGGCCGGGGAGAAAGCGGGGCGGCTGGAGGATGTGCTGTTCCAGCTTGCGCGTTATTATGAAGACCAGAAGACCATGGCCGGAAAGCTGAGAGGTGCGGTCATTTACCCGGTGGCCATGCTGGGCATCATCATCGTCGTGCTGGCCGTCATGCTGGCTATGGTGCTGCCGGCCTTTACGGATGTATACGACAGCCTGACGGGAAGCCTGACGGCTTCGGCGTATGGATATGTGAAATGGGCCTATGCGCTCTGCTGGGCAGCACTGGCTGTGATGGTGGTATTGGCGGCGGCGCTGGCGCTTGGGTTCATTCTATGGAATACCAAGAAACGGGATTTCGTAGAAAATGTGCTCTGCAGGATTCCCTTCTGCGCCTCCATACTGGAGAGCCTGGGGATGTTCCGCTTTACGGCGGCGCTGTCCACTTTCCTGGCCAGCGGCGAAATCCAGGACATCGCTGTGGCAGAGAGCAGGAAGATGGTTTCCTGCAGGCCGGTGGAGGAAAGAATCGACCGCTGCGTGGACCGGATGGACCAGGGACATGGCATCGCCCAGGCGGCCGTAGACGTGCGCCTTTTCGAGCCTGTCTACGGAAGGATGCTCCTGGCAGGGGAGCGCAGCGGCAGCCTGGAATCGGTGCTGAAGAAGCTCACGGGACTGCTGGCGGACCACTGCACGAATTTGGTGGACCGTCTGGTTGGCATTGTGGATCCGGTGCTGTCCGGCATCCTGATGCTGGCGGTGGGGCTGTCTTTGCTGAGCGTCATGCTGCCCCTGATCGGCATGATGAACTCCATGGGATAGCAGCAGGCATATCTGTCTGACGGATTGATACATACTCCCGGGAGGTGGTAAGATGTATGTAGATAAAAAGAGGAAGAGATGGCCTGGGCTGGCGGCAGGTGCTTTGCTTCTCCTAGCTGTCTGCGCGTGGATTCTGGTTCTGCCCGCGTCCGGCAGGGACATGGACGAGGAGAGCACCAGGGCCATAAAGACCGCAGTGGAACGCTGTGCCATGCAGTGTTACGTGGTGGAGGGGGCGTTTCCGCCCAGCCTTGCTTATCTGGTGGAAAACTATGGGCTCCAGATCAATGAGAAGGAGTTCTATGTAAGCTATGACGTCTTTGCGTCCAATGTGCCCCCCGCGGTGAAGGTGATTGGCAGAAACTAGGTTTATATGAGAGAGGAGGCACGGCCTGTGAGACGAGAGGGCAGCTTATCCGGAATACAGACCATGGCAGTGGCCGGGGTGTTTCTGGCAGGATTTTTCCTGACAGTGATTTTCGGTGCGCAGACCTACCGGGAAATCGCTGACGGCCAGAACCGGAACAACGAGGCCAGGGCATTGCTCTCCTACATCTCCACCTGCGTGAGGATGAATGATACGGCAGGCGCGGTATCGGTGTCCCATGTGGAGGGGGAGCCCGTGCTGGTGATCGCGGACGGCCAGAGCGGATATGCCATCCGCATTTACCGATATGGGGACAGCCTGGTGGAGGATTACGGAGAGGCGGCAGGGGCACTGTACCCCGATATGGCCCAGGTCATCGGAGAGACCGAGGAATTCCGGATTGAAGAGCTGGGCGGCCAGACCTATGCAGTCATCACGGACGCAGGCAGAGTGCTGTTTGGTTTAAGGAGTGAGAAGGGGGTGGCCGCAGATGATTGAGGATAGCGGCAGAACCGGAGGAAAGCGTGGGAGGAGCCGTGGAACGGCCTTTTATATAGAAGCGCTGCTTTTGACGGCAGTGTTCGCCATAGTGATACTGGCGCTGGCCAAAGTATTCGCCTGGTCGGGACGGAAAGGGCGGGACGCGGTGCTCCTGACGGGAGCGGTGCATCTGGCGGAGAACGGGGCGGAGGCAGTGGCGGCATCGGACAGCCTGGAGGAAGTTCGGGCGCTGCTGGAGGAGAACGGCAATGCGGAGATTTTTGCACGCTCCGGGACGGAAGATATCGGGGCTGCCGAGGAAAGCGCTGCGGAGAGGGCAGGAGCGGATACCTTACGCGTGTATTATGACGATGACCTGAACCCTGTGCCGGATGGGACGATCTGGATGGAGGTCCGGTGGATGCCGGAATGGTCCGGAGAGGAATCTGACGGCGTTCCCGAGGGAGCGGGGCTTGTGAAAAGCCTCATCACCGTGAATAGGGCGGGAGAGAGGGAGCCGATTTATACGCTGGAGACAGAGGTGTTCGCAGGCATGGATATAAGCCCGGGCGGATTTTAGGATGACAAGGAGGGGCATATGAGGCATATACCAATCAAGCTGGGGCCGCTGGCGCTGTTGCTGACAGTAATCAGCATCTGTATGACCACGCTGGGTGTCCTTGCGTTTGCCACAGCCCGGGCGGACTGGAACCTGGCACAGAAGTATGCCGATACGGTACAGACCAGATATGCGCTGGAGGCGGAAGGACAGCGCTTCCTGCAGATCGCCGCAAAAGCCCTGGAGGAGGGAAATGCGCCGGAGTCGCTTGACAGTACGGAGAGGGACGATGACGGCACGGTCTGGAAGACATTCCAGGAGGGAGAATTCAGCCTGCGGGTGGGCATCGTCGATGAGAGCGGGCACCTGCGCGTGGTGAGCTGGAGGATTCAGAAAGAATGGGAGCCGGAAGGGGACAGGAACCTTTGGATGATGGAATAGAATCCCAAAACGGGGCTCTATTTATTTCGATTGGAATACGCGTCAAAGCGCGTAAGGGGGTATAGATATGAGATTACAGGAAATCCTTGAACAGGCAGTGCGGGATGAGGAAGTGGCGGACATCTTTTTGGTAGCCGGATTGCCGGTCACGATGAAACGGAACGGCGTACAGACCCGGATGGACATGGCTCCGCTGATGCCAAAGGATATCGGAGAGCTGGTGGAGGAGATTTACGCGGAGGCAAAGAGGACCAAAGTCAGGCTGGAGGCCGGGGAGGACGACGATTTCTCCCTCTCCATGTCCAGGCGGGAGAATTTCCCCGGGGGGCGCTTCCGTGTCAACGTGTTCCGCCAGAGAGGGTCGCTTGCGGCTGTCATCCGCGTCATCCGCTTTGAACTGCCGGATCCCCGGAAGCTGGGTATACCGGAGGACATCCTGGCCCTGACGGACGATTCCCAGGGCAGGAACAATAAGAACGGCGGCCTGGTGCTGGTGACCGGGGCTGCGGGCACGGGCAAGACCACCACCCTGGCCTGTATGATTGACCGGATCAACAACAGCCGGGACTGCCATATCATCACCATGGAAGACCCCATCGAGTACATCCACAGGCACAAGAAGGCGATTGTGACCCAGAGGGAGATTTCCATCGACACGCCTGGATACCTAAGCGCCCTGCGCTCCGCCCTGCGGGAGAGCCCGGACGTGATCCTGGTAGGAGAGATGCGGGATTACGACACTATTTCCGCGGCCCTGATTGCCGCAGAGACCGGCGTGCTGGTGTTCAGCACCCTGCATACCAACAGCGCGGCGGACACCATCAACCGCATCGTGGACGTGTTCCCGGAGAAGGAGCAGGCCAGGACCCAGCTGGCACAGGTGCTGAAGGCCTGTCTCTTATACACATCTGACGCTGCCGACGAAGAGACTCGT
>CAMQOJ010000054.1 GCA_947003375.1 uncultured Lachnospiraceae bacterium | reverse complement strand
GATCCTCATCTGTCTCGTGGGCTCGGAGATGTGTATAAGAGACAGCAGTTCACCCGCCGGTTCACGGCACCTCGCATCTCCTTCAGAATCCGCATGTTCTCCAGGTTCATCAGGGACACCGGGGCCTCGCAGACGTTCAGCAGATTCACAATGCCGGAGCCCTCCTTTAAATAGACCACATGGTACTTCTTCCGGAGAATAATCTTGGATTCAATCTCAAAGCTCCTAATCGCTTCCTGGAGCTGCTTGGCCTTCCTCTCGTCCGTGCAGTCGAATTCCAGATGGTATGCCTTGGTGGGATCGCTCATAGAGCCTACGGCCAGGAACGCCCCCCGCAGGAAAGCCCTCCTACAGCAGGAGTTCTTAATCAGGAGCGGGCTCACCGGCTCTTCCAGGCTTCCCAGCTTCGTAAACAGCCCCTGGAGCTCCTCCTCGTCCAATATCCTGTCCGTATCTATATTATATGTTTTTTTCAGCAATGTAAAGCCTTTTCTGGCCACAGCCTCATTTTCTGTCTGAAAGCCCAGGGTATATCCGGCTTTTCCCCCGGATTCCCCTCCGCTTCGCCCATATGCTCCGCAGAAATTCATGAGGGCGGCCAGCTCCGCTATCTGGCAATGCCTGGCGGGATTTATCCGCTTTGCCAGCTCCTTCTTCACTTCACCAGAAAATGACATGTCTATTTCCCCTGCTGCGCAATGTCGCGGTGGTACAGCTTGCAGCCGTACCCTCCCCTGCCCTTTATGCACCGATACAGCTCCCCCGCCAGAGTGACGCTGCGGTGCTGCCCCCCTGTGCAGCCTATAGCCACCACCAGACGGTTCTTTCCCTCTTTCACATAATTCGGTATCAGGAACTGCAGCATGTCCGTGAGCTTCTCCAGGAAGACCTCCGCCTCGTGGAAGCCCATCACGTACTCCTGGACCTCCCTGTCGTTCCCCGTCTTACATTTGAGCTCCTCTATATAAAAAGGATTGGGGAGGAAGCGCACGTCCAGCACCAAATCCGCGTCCGCCGGGATGCCGTGCTTGAAGCCAAAGGACATCACCGTCACCATAAGGCTGTTGTACGCCGCGTTCTCCACGAAAATGCGGTTCAGCTCCTCCTTCAGCTCCCTTGTGAGCAGGTTCGAGGTGTCAATTACATAATCGGCATGCCGACGGATATTCTCAAGTACCCTGCGCTCGATTCTGACGCCGTCCTCCACACGCTTGTCCATGGCAAGGGGATGGACGCGCCTGGTCTCCTTGTATCTCTTGATCAGAACGCTCTCGTCGGCATCCATGAAGAGAATCTCCAGCTTCGTGCCCAGATTTTTCAGCTTCTCCAGAATCTTCGTGGCATCCTCAAAACTCTGGTCGGAGCGCACGTCCAGCCCCAGGGCCACCTTGCCCACCTCGCTGCCGGGCATGGAGACCAACTCCGCGAATTTCTCCACCAGCGACACCGGAAGATTATCCACACAGTAAAAGCCCACATCCTCCAGCATCTTCAGGGCGGTGCTCTTCCCCCCGCCGCTCATCCCCGTGACTACTACGAATCTCATAATGTCCTCCGGCCGCCCGGTCCTCCGGACGGCCATGTCAACAACCCTGTCCTATCCCAAAAACACGATCTCCGGCTCCAGATCCACCCGGAACCGCTCCTTCACCCGCGCCTGTATCTCCTCTATGAGGGCCCGCACGTCCCGGGCCGTGGCGTCTCCGGTATTTATCACGAAGCCGCAGTGCTTCTCGGAGACCTGGGCGCCGCCGATCCGGTATCCGGCAAAGCCCGCCTCCATGATCAGCTTCCCGGCGAAATGCCCCTCGGGCCGCTTGAAGGTGCTGCCGGCGCTGGGGCACTCCAGGGGCTGCTTCTCCCTGCGCCTTACGGCCAGCTCCTCCATCTTGGCGCGGATGGCCTCCCTGTCCCCCGGCTCCAGCCGGAAGGTGACCTCCGTCACCGTGAAGGCGCTGCCCCGGATGACGCTGCCGCGATACCGGAACTCCATGGTATCGTTGTCCAGTTCCATGGACTCGCCCTCCTTGCTCACCACCCGGACCTGGTTCACCACCTGGCTCATCTCTCCCCCGTAGGCCCCGGCGTTCATCACCACGCCGCCGCCTACCGTGCCGGGGATGCCGGAGGCGAACTCAAAGCCCGCAAGTCCGTGCTCCAAAGCGGCGGCCGCCACCTGCCTTAAGGTAGCGCCTGCCTTGGCGATGATATGGCATCCCTGTACGGAAATATCGCTCATCTTTTGTCCTATCTGTAGAACTACGCCCCTGTAGCCGGCATCGTCCACCAGCAGGTTGCTCCCGTTGCCCAGCACAAAAAACGGTACGCCCGCCAGCCCCAGATACCGCCGCACTTTCCTAAGCTGTTCCTCGTCCTCCAACTGCACAAAGCAATCGGCAGGTCCCCCTATCCGAAAGGTAGTGTGGCCTGCCATTGGCTCCTGCAGGTGGATGTTGTCCCCGGGCACGTATCTTTGTAATGCTTCCACCACTGCTCCACTGATCATTGAAATTGACTTCCCTTTTCTATTTGATTCCCGGCAGGTATGCCGCGGCTACCCGTTGTCCCGCAGGAGCAATGCCGCCGCGCCGTAGATGCCGGCGTCGTTCCCAAGCTCGGCCAGGACGAACTTCGCGCCCCTGCACTGGGGAAACGCGTACTTCCTGAAATTGGGCTCCACAAAGGTCAGGAGGATATCCCCGGCCTTGGACACGCCGCCGCCGATGACGAAGGCCTCCGGGTTCACCACTGCCGCCACGATGGCCAGGCCCTTGCCCAGATAGTCCCCGAAGCGCTCCGCAATCTCTATGGCCACGCCGTCCCCTGCCTTCACGGCATCGAACACGGCCTTGGCGCTGACCTCTCCCTGGCGCAGGGAGCTGTCCTTCTCATCCTCCGCAAGGCGGCGCTTCGCCAGGCGCACGATGCCCGTGGCGGAAGCGTACTGCTCCAGGCAGCCGCTGTTCCTACAGTTGCAGCGCTCCTCCTCCCCGTCCTGGAGATGGAGATGTCCGATTTCGCCGCCTGCCCCTGTGGAACCGGCCAGGAGCCTGCCGTCTACGATGATGCCGCCGCCCACGCCCGTGCCCAGGGTCACGGCCACCATGTTCTCATAGCCCTTGCCGCCGCCCTGCCACAGCTCGCCGAAAGCAGCCACATTGGCATCGTTGGCAGCCTTCACCGGTACATTAATATATGCGCCCAGGGCCCCGGGTATGTCAAGAGAGTCCCAGCCCAGGTTCACTGCCCTGCCCACCAGCAGGCCGTTGCGGTCCACCGGCCCCGGCACGCCGATGCCGATTCCCGCCACGTCCGCCTCCGCCAGGCCCTTCTCCTCCATCTTGGCCGTGATGCTCTTCGCCACGTCCGGCAGGATGGCTTCCCCCTGGTTCGCCGTCACCGTGGGGATCTCCCATTTGTCCAGGAGCGTCCCCTCCCCGTCGAACAGGCCCAGCTTTACGGTCGTACCTCCTACATCCACCCCAAATGCATACTTACTCATACGTTTTTCGATCCTTTCTATGCTTTATGCTGTTGCTGCGCTCTTTTTCAGCCTGCTGCCGCAGGAACCGCGTTTACCATTCGTCCTCGTCCCTGCCCTTGGCGAAGGAATTCTGTACCCGCGTGTATAGCTCCTGGGCCGCGTTGTAGCCCATCTTCTTCTGTCTGTGGTTGACGGCGGCGGACTCGCAGATCACCGCCAGGTTCCGGCCCGGGCGGATGGGGATATTGTAGCACACCACCTTGTTGCCCAGGTACTCCGTGTAGTTCTCCTCCAGGCCCAGCCTGTCGTATTCCTTGTCCCTGTCCCAGTCCTCCAGGCGGATCACAAGGTCTATGTTCTGGGTGTCCATGACGGAGGATGCGCCGAACAGCGCCTTCACGTCCACCACCCCGATGCCCCGCAGCTCAATCAGGTGCCTGAGCATGTCCGGCGCGGAGCCTACAAGGGTGTCGTCGCTCACCTTCCTGATCTCCACCACATCGTCGGTGACCAGCCGGTGCCCTCTCCGAATCAGCTCCAGGGCCGCCTCGGACTTGCCGATGCCGCTCTCGCCGGTGATCAGCAGACCCTCCCCGTAGACGTCCACCAGCACGCCGTGGACGGAGATGCAGGGGGCCAGCTTCACGTTCAGCCATCGGATGGACTCGGCCATGAAGATGGATGTGGTCTTCCTGGAGGACAGAAGGGGTATCTTGTGGGTGAGGGCCGCCTGCATGAAGATAGGGTCGGGCTTCAGCTCCCGGCAGAACACCACCGCGGACACGTCATACTCCATGAATTCGTTGTAGATCTCCCGCTTCCTCTCGTCCGACAGGCCCTCCATGTACGTATACTCCACGAAGCCGATAATCTGGAGCCTGGTGGCGTCGAAATGCTCGAAATAGCCGGTGAGCTGCAGCGCGGGCCGGTTGATTTCGGGCTGGGTGAGGCGGATATCCGACACATCGATCTCCGGCGTAAGGTTCTCCAGTTTCATCTTTTCAATGAGGCGGGTCAATCTGACACTTTCCATGGCTTGTCTCCTGCTTATGATTTCGCGGCCGTCTTCCTTCCACAGCCGCTCTGCTGGCTGATATGATAGTATCTTGATTGTAACATAAGAAAATCATAATGTGAAGACCTTCTAAAGAAAAAGAACAGAAAAGGGGGCGGGGGTCAGGCAGGGCCCTCCCCCGGTTTGTGGAAAAAGTCGTAGATGGCCTCCGCGGCCCTGCGGTTGATTTCCGGCAGGCTGCCAAGCTCCTCCACGGAAGCCGCCTTGATGTCCTCGATGGATCCGAAGCTCCGCATCAGGGCCTTCCTCCTGGCGGGGCCTACGCCGGGAATCCCGTCCAGGACGGACTTCACCTGGGCCTTGCTGCGCAGGGACCTGTGGTACTCGATGGCGAAGCGGTGGGCCTCGTCCTGGATCCTGGTAATCAGCTTGAAGCCCTCGGAGCGGGTGTCTATGGGCAGCTCCACATTGTTGAAGTACAGGCCCCTGGTGCGGTGGCTGTCGTCCTTCACCATGCCGCAGACCGGAATCGCGATGCCAAGCTCCCGGAGCACGGACAGGGCGATGTTCACCTGGCCCCTGCCGCCGTCCATCATCAGCAGGTCGGGGAACCTGGTGAAGCTCCCGTAGGCTGCGTCCAGCGCCTTCTCCTCCAGTTCTTTGCTCTCCTCCAGCCCGTGGCGGAAGCGCCTGGTGAGGACTTCCCGCATGCAGGCGTAGTCGTCGGGGCCGGAGACGGTCTTGATGCGGAATTTCCGGTAGTCGCTGGGCTTGGGCTTCCCTTTCTCGAAGACGATCATGGAGCCCACGTTCTCGAAGCCGTTGATGTTGGAGATGTCGAAGGCCTCCATGCGCTCGATCTTCCCAAGCCCCAGCAGGGCGGCGATCTCTTTGGCCGCGCCTATGGTGCGTCCCTCCTCCCGCTTGAGCCGCTCCCTGTCCTGCTCCAGGATGTGCCTGGCGTTCTGGGCGGCCAGCTCCACCAGCTTCTCCTTGGCCCCGATTTTGGGCACCCGGACATAGACCCTGCCGCCCTTGCGGCCGGTGAGCCATTTCTCGATCAGCTCCCTGTCCTCTATCTCGTACTGCAGCATCAGCTCCCTGGGGATGAAGGGCGTCCCGGCGTAGAACTGCTTCACGAAGTTCTCCAGAATCTCCGCCTTGCCGTTTTCCGACACATGTGTCATATAATAGTGTTCCCGGCCAATCAGCTTCCCGTCCCGGACGAAGAACACCTGCACCACGGCCTCCCTGTCGTCCTGGTACAGGGCGATGACGTCCTTGTCCTCCCCTGCGCTGTCGGTGATTTTCTGCTTCTGGGCCACCTGCTTCACGCTGTTGTAGAGGTCCCGGTATCCCGCCGCGGCCTCGAAGTCCAGCTCCTCCGCGGCGGCGCGCATCTTCCCCTCCAGCTCCTTCAGGATCGGGCTGTAGTTTCCGTTCAGGAACTCCAGGGCCTGCTCCACCTGCTCCCGGTACTGCTCCCTGGCGACATAGCCCTGGCAGGGCCCCAGACACTGCTTGATATGGTAGTTCAGGCAGGGCCGCTCCGAGCCGATGTCCCTGGGGAGGCTGCGGTTGCAGGTGCGGAGCCGGTAGAGCTTGTTCAGCAGCTCGATGGTGTCCTTCACCGCCGCGGCGCTGGTGTAGGGGCCGAAATATTTGGACTTGTCCTTCTTCATGAGCCGGGAGAACTGTACCCTGGGGTACTCCTCCCCCAGCGTCACCTTGATGTAGGGGTAGGTCTTGTCGTCCTTCAGCAGGGTGTTGTACTTGGGGGAGTTCTCCTTGATCAGGTTGTTCTCCAGCACCAGGGCCTCCAGCTCGGAGTCCGTGACGATGTACTCGAACCGGGCGATCCGGGACACCATCTTGTCGATGGCGGGGCCTCTGCCGATGTTCTCCCGGAAATAGGAGCGGACGCGGTTGTGGAGGTTCACGGCCTTGCCCACATACAGGATGACATCCTTATCGTCACGCATGATGTAGACGCCGGGCTCTTTGGGCAGTTTCTTCAATTCTTCTTCGATGTTGAACAACATAGAGGCTCCTTCTACGATTGGACAGGGGAATGCTTTCCTCCACTGTCCGTACATGAAAAACCAAGCCTCTCCCACTGTATGAGAAAGGCTTGCCTGATTTTCTTACTCTATCCTGCCGTTGGAGAACCTGCCTACGGGGCGGGCGTCGGATTCCTGCTCCCCGGATGCCTCCGCTTGGGAAACCTGCTCCGGGGCCTCTTTGCCGCCCGTCCAGGCGCTCTGCTCCGGCCGGGGGGCGGCAGACTCACGGGGCTGCGGGACAGCGTTCCCGGCGCTCTCCTGCGCCGGCGCACCCTGCGGCTCTTCCACCGGGGCTTCCGCCCTGGCTGCGGGCTGCGGCTGCCGGGCGTCCCCATCGCCTTCCGCGGAATCCGACGGTTCGGGATTCCGGCGGCTCTCCTCCGCTTTCTCCGAAGCCGCCTCCGCTTCGGAGGCAGGCTCCGCTCCAGGCACAGCCGTCTCCGCGGCCTTCTCCCCGGCCGTTTCCCGGGCGGGAGCCGCAACGGCCTCCTGTCCCTTCGCGGCCTCTCCGTCCCGGCCTTCCTTCCCGGCCGCCTGTCCCGGCCCTCCGGATTCCGCTTCCCCGGATCCTGTTTCCTCCGGCTCCGGCAGGCCCTTCTCCCGGCGGAAGATCTGCATGAACTCCTTGCCGGTGATGGTCTCCTTCTCAATCAGGAACTCCGCCAGCTTATCCATGACCCCTCTGTTCTCCCGAATCAGCTCCAGGGCCTTGTCATAGCTTTCCTTCAATATCTCCACCACTTCCGCGTCGATCTGGGCCGCTGTGGCGTCGCTGCAGTTCAGGGCCGTCCTTCCCTCCAGGTACTGGCTCTCCACCGTGGCCAGCCCCATCAGGCCGAACTTCTTGCTCATGCCGTAGCGGGTCACCATATTCCGCGCGATGTCGGTGGCTTTCTCGATATCATTCGCAGCGCCGGTGGTGACGGTGTCGAAGACCACCTCCTCGGCAGCCCTGCCGCCCACCAGGCTCACCAGCATATCCCGCAGCTCCGCCTCGGTGTTCAGGTACTTCTCCTCCTCGGGCACATGCATCACGTATCCCAATGCCCCCATGGTCCGGGGCACGATGGTGATCTTCTGCACGGGCTCGGAATTCTTCTGCAGGGCGCTGATCAGGGCGTGGCCCACCTCGTGGTAGGACACGATCTTGCGCTCCTCCCTGCTCATGATGCGGTCCTTCTTCTCCTTGCCCACCAGCACCACCTCCACCGCGTCGAAGAGGTCTTTCTGGCACACATAGTCCCTGCGCTCCTTCACGGCATTGATTGCCGCCTCGTTGATCATGTTGGCCAGGTCGGAGCCCACCGCGCCGCTGGTGGCCAGTGCGATGGCGTCCAGGTCAACGGTCTCGTCCATCTTCACGTCCTTGGCGTGGACCTTCAATATCTCCACGCGGCCCTTCAAATCCGGCTTATCCACGATGATGCGCCTGTCGAAGCGCCCGGGGCGCAGCAGGGCCTTGTCCAGGATCTCCGGGCGGTTAGTCGCGCCTAATATCAAAATACCTTTGGAGCTGTCGAAGCCGTCCATCTCGGAGAGCAGCTGGTTCAGGGTCTGCTCCCGCTCCTCGTTCCCGCCGCCGTACTTGGAGTCGCGGCTGCGGCCGATGGCGTCGATCTCGTCGATGAAGATGATGCAGGGGGCGTTCTTGGTGGCTTCCTTGAACAGGTCGCGCACACGGCTGGCCCCCACGCCCACGTAGAGCTCTATGAAGTCGGAGCCGGTCAGGGAGAAAAAGGGCACATGGGCCTCTCCGGCCACAGCCTTGGCCAGCAGGGTCTTGCCCGTTCCGGGAGGGCCCACCAGCAGAGCGCCCTTGGGGAGCCTTGCGCCGATTTTGGAATATTTCCCGGGATTGTGGAGGAAGTCCACCACCTCCACCAGGGACTCCTTGGCCTCGTCCTCACCGGCCACGTCCTTGAAGGTGACCCCCGTCTCCTTCTGCACGTAGACCTTGGCATTGCTCTTGCCCACGCCCATGGGGCCTCCTGCGCCGCCCATCTTTTTGAACACCACGCCCAGCAGAATCCACATCAGCACCACCGGCAGCACCACGTACAGCAATATATCCAGGATGCGGCCGGAATTGTCGCTGAGTATCCTGGTGCCGTCCACGCCGTGGGCCTCCAGCCGGGAGGTGAGGGTGTCCAGATCCTCCATGATGACGGTGGAGTAGGTGGTCTGCACATTGCCGTAGAAGGGATATCCCGGCACCGCCGGGGCCGCCTCCACGGGAGCCTCCACCCCCTCCTTCAGGGTGAACAGCACCTGCCCGGTGCTCTGCACCTCCACGGCCTCCACCTGGTCCGCGTTGACATACTCCAGGAACCTGGTATAGCTGATCTCCTGGGAACTGCCGCTGGAGCCGAACATCAGGTTCCAGAGCATGAATACCAGCAGCACTGTGCTCAGCCCTGCCAGCAGTATCATCATGAGGTTGGGCCGCCTGGGGGGCTGGTTCCCGCCGCCGTTGCCGCCGTTCCCTCCGGGCATGTTGCCGCGCCCGCCGTTGTTGTATCCTCCGCCATTGTCATACTGGTTCATTTGATTATCCATAAGCAGCTCCGTTTCCGTTCTATCTGAGTCATCTCCGCCTCGGCCCCGCATGTCCTGAGACCTCTGTCTCTCACAATGGGCCTAATTCATTATAGATACTGCAAATTGATAAATCAATAGCATAATTGTGAAAAAATCTAATTAACTCTTAAAGATTTCTAAACTTTTCGACAATCCCGGACGCAGCGCAGCCGGGGGACGTGGTTTACGGGGGACAAAACAATTCAATGCACTGCCTGAGCCTACAATTCTTCCGAAGCATACCAATGGCTCTGGGCCCGGTACATGGACGCGTACACGCCCTCCCTCTCCATCAGCGAGCCGTGGGTCCCGTCCTCCACCAGCCTCCCGCCCTCCAGCACCAGGATCCGGTCCGTGTACCTGGCCACCGCCAGCCGGTGGGAGATCAGGATGCAGGCGCGCTCCCGCATCATCTCCGTGAAGTTGGCATACAGTTCGTTCTCCGCCACGGGGTCCAGGGAGGCCGTGGGCTCGTCCAGCACACAGATCGCGCTGTCACGGTAGCAGGCTCTGGACAGGGCCAGCCTCTGCCACTGCCCGCCGGAGAGCCCCGTGCCCTCCGGGGAAAGGGTCCCCAGGGGCTTTTCCAGCATCCCCGCCAGGTCCTCCGCCAGCCCCTGGCGCAGGGCAGCCCGGACGGCCTTCTCCCGCTCCCGGACAGGGGCCCACATCTTCTCCACGTCGCCAAGCTCCACGTTTTCCCGGACGGTGAAGGAATACTTTCCGTAGTCCTGGAACACCACGCTGAAATGCCGCCGGAGCGCATCCGGGGACATCTGCGCTACGTCCTGACCATCTATGAAGATATGGCCCGAGTCCGGCTGGTAGAGCCCGCACAGCAGCTTCACCAGGGTGGACTTTCCGGAACCGTTGTGCCCTACCAGGGCTGTCCGCGTCCCGGGGGCCATGGCGAAGCTCACGTCCCGGAGGGCAGGCTCCTTCCGCCCCGGGTAGGTGAAGGTCACATGCTCGAAGCGGATGCCCTTCCCCGCTGCCTCCCGGGTTCCCTTTTTTCCGGCCAGGGCTGCTTTTTCCGTTAATGCCATTTTGTCTGCCGGGGGCGCCTCCTGATCCGCCAAGGCCGTTTTTCCTGCCAGGGGCTCCTCCTTTTCCGTTAATGCCATTTTCCCTGCCGGGGACTCCTCCTGATCCGTCAGGGCCGTTTTCCCTGCCGGAGCCTCCGCCAGCTCCAGGAAGGCCACATAGTATCCCACGTAGGCCGCCCGCCTCTGCAGTTCGGAATATTTCTCCCCCAATGCCCGGAACGTGCCCGCCATCTGCTGCAGGGAGCCCACCAAAGCCACGAACAGGCCCAGGGTGGCTTTTCCCTTTAACAGGGCGTTCACGGAAAAGAACAGCACGACGGCCATCCACAGCACCGTGGCCATCTCCCCGTAGGAGTAGACCAATTGGGACTGTATGGTCCGCCTGTACCGCTCTTTTACGATGCGGTCGCTGAGCCCCTTCCTCTTTTTCAGGAAAAAGGGCACGGCCCCGGCCACCCTCAGGTCGTAGAGGGTCTCTTTGCCGCTCAGGGCCCCCTCGTAGCTCTCCATCAGGCGCTCCTCCCGGGTCTGGCCCTCGTACAGGCCCATCATCAGGCGGATGCGCTTCAAATCGAAGTAAAGCATGGCCCCGAAGGCCGGTATCCCCAGAATCAGGCACCAAAAGGAGAGCCCGGCGAAGACAGCGCCGTAACAGAAGATGCCGATCAGCTCCGAGGCGGCCTCCAGAAAGGTGGTGAAGAATTCCAGGATGTGCTCCTGAGGCGCGTCCCCGGCCCGCTTTATGGTGTCAAGGGCCTCCTGGGACTCATAGGCGGCGTATCGGATCCTGGAGAACTTTCCCAGCACCTGTTCCGAGAAATGGCCGTAGAGCTTCTTGCGCATCCGCTGTCTGCCCAGGCGGTTGCCGTAGGTCATGAGGAGGGACAGGAGAAAAATGCCTCCGAAGAGCAGCATCTCCCCAAAGAGCTTCCCCTCTCCGGAGACTGCGGCGTCCAGCAGCCTGCCCCGGCAGAGGAGGGACAGCGGGCCCAGGAGGGCAAGGAGCAGCATGGTGAGCAGATACCAGAACATCTCTGTCCGGCATGCCTGGAAAAGGGATGAGACTATCACTTTATATCTGGTCGGTTTCATGGTCGGCTTCATGGCTGTCATCCTGGTTCCTTCCGCCCGTTTCTGCGGGTTTCTGCGGGCATCCTGTCTCTACGGGCATCCCGCCGGGGGCATCGGCGGTATCCGTGTACCATCTGCTCTGCATGTCGTAGAGGTTCCTGTATGCTCCCCCTTCCGCCATCAGCTGCTCATGGCTGCCCCATTCCGCGATGCTCCCGTCCTGCATCACGGCGATTTTGTCCACCTGGCGGCACAGCCCTACCCGGTGGGAGATGATGATCGTGGTGCGCCCTCCGGACAGGCGCAGGAATTCCTCCAGGATACGGTTCTCCTGGAGGGGATCCAAAGCGGAGGTGGGCTCGTCCAGGATGACCAGTTCTCTGTCGGCAAACAGCACTCTGGCCAGCGCCAGGCGCTGCTTCTGCCCTTCAGAGAATGCAGGGCCTCCGAACTCCCGCCCTAAAATGCCGCCTCCCTGGCTTTCGCTCTCCCCCCAGCCTTCCGCTCCGCAAAGCCCTCCATCCATGTCCACCCGTCTCAGCACTTCCCGGACGCGCTCCCTGTCCCCCACCCGGCCGATGTCCGCCAGGGCCACATTCTCCGCCAGGGTAAGGTTGTACAGGGCGAAGTCCTGGGTCAGGAGCGCCGCATGCCTGTACAGGGATTCCTTCCGCAGCCTCCGCAGATCCGTTCCGTTATAGCGGACCTCTCCCCGCTCCGGCAGGTAGATTCCCAGCAGCAGCTTCACCAGCGTGGTCTTCCCGCTCCCGTTGACCCCCACCAGCGACACCACCTCCCCCTGCCGGATCGTCAGGGAGACGGATTTCACTGCCTCTTTCCCGCCATGGGGATACCGGAAGCTGACATCCTTCAATTCAATGGTCCTGATGGGCTCCGAAAGCTCCAGAAGCCCCTCCTGTTCCGGAGCGCCGTCATCTATAAAGGCAAAATAATCCGCCGCCAGCCCCAGGAAGCCCGGAATTTTTCCCAGGGAGCCGAAGAAGTTCCCCACCACGTCCTGGACGCTGGCGAATGCCACCAGGCACGCGCCGAACACCGGGGCGGATATCATGCCCTCCCGGAGCAGCCACAGGCAGAAGGCCACGCCCGTGAGGTAGCCCAGGGTCTTTACGGCATCGCAGAGCAGGTGATAACGGCTCTTTTTCCTGTCCAGCCTCCACTGGGCCTCATTCACGCTGTCCCGCTCCTCCTTCCATCGGTCTGCCAGGTAGCCGTCGAAGCCCATGACCCGCATCTCCTTCACGTTTCCCGGCCGGGTGAACAGGGACCATATATAGTCCCGCTGCCGCTTGCTTCCGGTGACTGCCTCCTCCAGGCGATAGCCCTCCCGCTCCAGCAGCCAGTGGGACAGGAAGAACTGGGCCACGCTGGCAGCGGCGATGATCGGGAGCAGGGGATGGTATGCCCACAGGGCGGCCAGCAGCGAGAGGATGCCTGCAACGGATGTGGTCAGGACGATCAGCAGCATGAAGATTCCGGGGATGCGGTCGTTCTGCACGCATTCCTGGGCCCGTTTCCTGCGGGCAAGCATCTCCCCGTCCTCAAACCGGACCAGGGGGAGCCTGGATGCAGCCTCGGCCAGGTCGTCCTTCAGCAGGAACATGGCCTTCTCGTAGACGCCTGCATTGATGCATATGCTGGAGAAGGAGCGCAGGATGTTGTATGCAACGAAATAAAGTATAATAGCAGACGAATAGGTGAAAATCTCTGTGGCCCCGCCATCTCCCGCAAGGCAGTTTCCCGCAGCCTTGAACAGGGCGACGGAAAGCAAAGTCATGATGGTGGGATGGAGATGTTCCAGGATATAGGCCAGGCTTGAGAAGGCGCTCTCCATGGGTATTTTCCGAAAAAAGAATGTTATGATACGCCAAAGCGTTTTTGTCGATGCCATCGCTTCCCCCTCTGTTCCGTCTCCTGAATCTGTTTCGTACATTGTATTATAGGGCGGGGTGGCATGCAAGTACCGAGAATGCTTATAAATAGATGTCGCCACTTCGGAAAAGACAGGGCCCGGCTTAAGGATTCATGGCCCGGGGACTTGTCTTTGCTGTCTTTCCTAATTCCTTAGTAACTGTCGGAAAATAACTGCTGCAATTTCTGTAGGAAAAAGCCTTGAAACACAGGGAAAACGGCTTTCAACTCGCAGCAGTTATTTGTAGACAATTCCTTACTATCGTTTTACGATCATGATG
>CAMQOJ010000053.1 GCA_947003375.1 uncultured Lachnospiraceae bacterium | reverse complement strand
CCCGACTCCCCTCTCGTCAGCTTAAAATTATGCTTCTCCGCGCCGTTGATCATGGACAGGAAATCGCTGATTTCATACCGCAGCCCGTCCCCCAGGAAGATCTCCGAATACTTCTGCACATCCCCCGGATTCTCGTGGTGCACCTCGAAATAAGTGGTCTTCCACCAGGGCGCCTCCGCCACGATGTACCCCTTGGTGCCCGCGATCAGAAGCCGCCCCTCCGACTTGACTCCCAGGCCGCAGGTAGCCGTGGCCACCCCGTTGGGATACTTCAAAGAGACCTTCGTGAACAGATCCAAGCCGTTCTCCCCCTTGAGGGACTCAAAGCGGATCTCCTCATACTCCCTCCCAAGCAGCTTCAGGATCGGCAGCATGCAGTAGCTCCCCAGCTCCGTAAAGCTCCCCCCATACCTCCTGTCAGTCAGCTCCCTGGTGTCCGGCGCCTCCAGCTTCGTAAAGCATGCCTCCACATTCCGGATGCTGCCTATGCTGCCGCTGCAGGCGATCCCCAGCAGCTTCTGGAACCCCGGGCAGTACGCCGTCTTGATTCCCTCGAAGAGGATCAGCCCCCGCTCCTTCGCACACCGGAACAATTCCTCCGCCTGGCCTCGCTCCAGCACCATGGGCTTCTCGCAGAGCACATGCTTCCCATGCGCCAGAGCCGCTTTGATATATCCATAGTGGGTCTCGTGGGGCGATGCCACATACACCACATCCACCGTCTCGAAGAATTCTTCCATGTCCCCATAAGCCTCGATTTCCCATCTTTCGGCGAACCTGGCCGCGCTGTCACGGTGAGGGTTATACACCCCCTGGGCGCTGATGCCGCTGACCAGCTTCGCCTCCGGCATGAACCTGGCCGCAATCCTGCCCGTCCCTATGATGCCCACTCTCTGGATATGGCTGTTCTGCTCCCGCAGCATGGTGCTGGAGATGTTCTTTGTCCGCTCCAGATACACTACTTTGCAGTAGTCTTTCAGATAGTCGAAGCAGCCCGTCCAGTCGGATCCCACGGTGAAGATGTCGATGCCCAGCCTTTTGATATCGTTGAACTTCTGCCCCTCCGTCTCCTCTATGATGATTTCATCCGCGAAGCCTGTCTTCTTGATGTTCTCGATCCGGGTCACCAGGGAATCCACTACATTCAGCTTCCCTCTGGTCTTGTCGTAGGCTTCCGTGGTCACCCCCACTATCAGATAATCCCCCAGGGCTTTCGCCCTTTTCAGCAGGCGGTAATGCCCCTCGTGAAAGAGGTCGAATGTCCCGTACGTAATCACCTTTGTCACGATATCTCTCCTTGTCCTGTTCTTGCTGACTTCCTTTTACTGTCCTGTGACTTCTTTTTGCTGTTCTAAAGCTTTCCGCTGGGATTCATTGTGTCAATTCATCTTTGATAAACCTGTGCACTTTCTCCCCGCATGTCCCGTCATAATTGGCCGCAATCTTCTCATAAGCCCGCAGCTGCCGTTCCCTGTGGAAAGCAGCCCCTGTCACATTCCCGTCCAGAAAATCTGTCAGGCTATTGAAAGCATCTTCTTTACAGGCATACTGCAGCCATTCCGACTGTTCCCAGAATCCGGCGGTCTGCGCCTGCAGCTCCTTCGTGTCAAAATTCACAGAGACCTCCCGGTATTCCCCGGTCTCCAGTCTTACGTCATAGAATTTACGGTCAAGCACTGAAAAATAACGGCAGTCCCACTGTGTGCCCATCCCAGTCCCGGAACCATCCTCCGGCTCACAGTGCAATGGGCTCCCCATTGGAGCCGCTCCATTCCCGCCGCTCCCTCCAATCGCATAATAGGGAAGAAAATTTCCCTTTGCCCCGGCCAGAAAGTACCCGTTCTTCTCCCGAGCCAATGCCGGAAAAGGCGGCTCCCACTCCCGCATCTCTCCCGTCTCCCTGTCAAGCCGCAGGAACATGTTCCCCCAGCAAGGCGACAGGAATACATACTTGCCGCTGAACACAGCCTGGCTGAAAGGCCGCTCTCTGGTCTCATACCCCCTGGGCAGCTCCCTGCAGAAGAATCCCTCCGGGACATCGGCATACACCTCAGCCTTTCCGTTCCCCGGATTCCATCTGGTAATCTTCGTCCCGGAATAAGGCAGCAGCCACATATCCGTCCCGTCATATGCCATGACGAAGCAGCCTCCGGAATCTTCCACCTCCGTGGTCAGCAGCCCCGCCTTTCCGCTTTCGCTGTGGATTGCCAGGATCCGATTGTCCACCGGGGAGGCCAGCAGCAGATACTCCCCCCATACGCAGCTTCCGCCTACCCGCCATTTCCCGTCCGTATAGTCCACGAAGACTCCATTGCCGCCGTTGATGTAATCCACCTTGTCCAGCACCGTATCGTACCGCACGATGTCCGGATAGCGCATAGGCACCAGAAAGAGGTATTGCCCGATATTCCATGCCATGGAAAAGGCACCGTACTGCTCCAACTGATGCTCCAGGGGAATACGCCGCTGCACCTTTCCCTCCCCCACCACCAGGATATCCTGGGCATTGCCCGGGCACACATACACTTTCCCATCCACCTCCAGAGCCCTGATGTAATAGCCCGCGGCGGCATATTCCGACAAATCGCAATAGAAACGATAATGATAATCATTCTCAGGCGACCAGTAAAGCTTATTCCCCTGGGTAATCATCCATCTGTCCTGCCCGTCTATCTGGAATCCTCTGACAATCTCCCCCCGCCAGTCATCCTCCTTCGGAGCCGTGTTTATATTGTTGTTAAAGATGAACAGGGGCTTCCCCGCTATGCCGAACAGCGAGGTCACCGATGTAGCCTCATCTCCCAGATAAGCGTCGCAGTGTGAGACGGTCTCCGTGATATCCGGAGTGTCATCATAGATTCCAAGCTGCTGCTCACGGAACATCCGTTTCAGCTCATCGTAAGCCGGCTTGTACTCCGGCCTCAGAGAATCCATGGTGGATTCCAGGAGCGGATGGGGGCGCCACATCAGGCAGGCGTCGTCCCTTCCCTGAAAGCATTGAAATACATACGCCATTTTTTTCAGGAACTCTGCCGTATTCCCCAACATCCCATTGATGCTGGTATTATAGAAGTAGACCCTCCTGCCCGCCATCCTTTCCGCCCAGCTTTCCGGCACCGGGCCCGGCTGGGCGCACATCCGGATGACCCTGTCGAACTTCGGCGATCCAAAAGGCAGGAATTTTTCATCCGCCAGTTCGGGGGCAAAGAACTTCCGGTATTTCTCCGCCTGTATGACAATGTAATCCGCATAATAGTACGCCAGGCATCTCTCCTGGGCTTCCGCCATCCCTCCGGTCGTTGTATAATAAGGTATATATACTAATTTGTCGATATATTTCTTCAGCTCCGCCGAATAGAACCTGGGATCCACCGTGGTGACATAATTTCCCTGGTCATAGGGGTTATGGATATACGCCGCATCCGGTCTGCGCTCCTCCAGCCGGTATGTCTCATAGTAGGTCACCGGCACATAAGGCGGGAAATCATTCCCTTCATAGTGCCAGGCGCCCAACGTGCCGTCCCGGTTCCGGTCATAATAGGGAATGGGCACTACATAGGCATCGCAGTCCGGATCCGCGTCCGCCGCCAGCCAGACGCTCTCCAACGAATCCCACATGGAAGCCTTGTAGGGGAAAAACGCCACTTCCAGGCGCACCTTGATGTCATGGCGGATGCTGCTCTCGATGCGCAGCAGAGCGCTTCGGAGCTTTTTATAAGCCTTGCCGCCATTCGCAAGGCTCTTGCCCGCTGCCTGTACAGGCGGCTGCCTGTCTGCGGCATCGGCCAGTACGCTTCCGGTGCCGCCCTGTATGCTTCCATCCTCATCGGCAGGCTCCCCGGCCCCCGTCTCAATCCGCCCCCCTGTCTCCTGTCCCAGCTCCCCGTAAATCCCATAGACAAGCTCACAATAGGACTCCAGCAGCTGAATCGTCGGAGCCCCGTCCCCCTCAGTCGCCTCAATCAGGCTGCCCATCTGGATAGCGCCCTCCTGGCACTGGGCCAGCAAATCCATGGCTGCCGCCGGATTCTTTTTTTCGATTTGCTTCTTTATCTCCTCATGCGCCTGGCCCAGAAGTTCGACGAACTCCTGAACCTGTTTCTTCTGCTCCCGCCTCATGCGCGCTCTCTCCTGTCTGCTCTATCTCATTCCTGTCCGCCCGGATATTCCAGGACACCTTAGGAACCCTCCAGAAATAACTCTTCAAGAGTTATTTCTGGTTCCGGCTAATTGCGAAGCAATTTGCAGGAATTGTCAAAAATAATCAATTCCTTATTCCAACAGTTTCCCCACATTAATATCCAAATTCTTATAAATCCCCACCACAATGTCCGCTTCAAAAGGAAATACAATCGGCGCGACGTCCTCCTCGAACCGATATACAGTGGTGCGCCTTTTCAGCGAATCCACAATCCAATATTCCCGCACGCCCGCTTCGGAATACAGGGATGTCTTCATCGTATAATCCATCTTCCTGCTGGAGGGCGAGACCACCTCAATGACAAAATCCGGTGCGCCTTCGCAGCTCCGCTCCGACAGCTTCTCCTTATCACAAATCACACTGATATCCGGTTCCACCCATTTTCTGTCATCCGCATTCAGATTCACCGCAAAGGGCGCGGGGATGACCTCACAACCGCCGCCATTGGCCTTTACATGATTCATCAGCCTATTGTGAAGTTCGCTGACCAGCTTCTGATGCACAAAACCAGGGGGCGCCATATCATAAAACTGCCCATCAATCAGTTCCGCCCGCTCCCCCTCCGGCAATTTCCAGTAATCCTCTGCTGTATAAATCTTTTGGTCATGCTGTATCATGCCTGCCTCCATTTCCCTTCAATATCCTCTCGGAATCTCCAGACCACATATTACACGGCTTTCAAAAACTCCTTTGAGCGGTTCCCCACCTTTCCAGGTGCCCTCCTGCCGCAATGCCTGACTCTACTTTCTGAAATTCCGAGAGCCTATTTCAGACTACCGCCCAACAGCCCGCCTCCTCTGCCTTCAAACTGCCTCGCCTTCGAACCGCCTCCCCACAGCCCACCTCGTCCGCTTCCGCCATCCGTCAGCTCAGCCGCTCAATGATCTCCCGTATCTCTCTGTCCTCCGGCAGCAGAGCCTCCAACTGCTTCGCCACGGCCAGCGCAGCCTGATACTGCCCCGCGTCCATAAAGGCACGCAGCCTCATCTTGATCTGCCTGGCCAGCACCTGAAACTCCCCTGCCGCCTGGCGGGACTCCCTGGTCTGGCGCTTCAGCCGCGCGTTGATCCACAGCAGATAGGGCTTCATCACATTGGTGAATCCCGGCAGGATCTTCCTGATTGCCTTGATTGTCTCCACCGCCTCGCCGTATTTCTCATCCTCTGTCTGCCGTAACAGATCCTCAACCAGATAAGCCCCCTGGTACTCCTCCGGGAGCATATCCCTGGCCTGGGCTACAGTCTCCGGTCTATACATCCTATCGCACAATTCCTTCTGGCAGGCCGCATATTCCTTCAGGCTGTCCCTGATAGACCCAAATGCATCCTCCGCATCCCGACCCATCAGCCATTCATCCGCATCAGCCTGCCCCTTCAGGGACATGGCGTCTTCCCCGGCCTCCGCCTTTGAAGAAACCTCCAGCTTCTCCAGCTTCCCGGCAGCCCTGACCGCGCCGGAAAGACCGTAAATCCCCCTCCAGGCCAGCAGGCGCGCGTCCTCTCCCGGCAGAATCGCCTTAAACCGCCCGTTCCACCAGTCCGCATCCTCCCAGGAAAACTGCTCGAAATATGCCATTATCCCCTTCTTCCACAGATAAAAGGGAATCCCCTCCAGAATCCGCCTGTTGCTTCCCCCCAGGCGCTCCACTGCCTCCAGCATGGAATATGTCCGCACCATGGACATGCTGTCGTTCAGATTCTCCCAGATTTCAGCCGCCAGCCCCTCAGTCTCCGCGATCCGATCCGCCCCTGCGCCTTCCCTTCCGGCCTCATCCGGCTGCCTCGTACCCGGCTCCCATGCCGCTGCATCGCCCCCGGCTCCCGCGCTTTCATCCCAGGGCAGGAAAGCCTGCGTGACGATTTTTTTCAGCTTGAAGAACCAGTGCCCGGACTCCACGCCGTCATAGGCTGCCAGGGCTTCCACCCGCTCACGCAGGCTCTCCCTGCTCCTGCACCAGTCCGATATGGCACGGAGCACATGTCCCTCCAGGTCGCTGCGCCCCATCATGGCATTGCACATCTTTACATAGTGCTCACGCTCCGCCGGTGCCGCTTTGGGCATGCGCTCCACCACAGCCTTGACCATCTCCTGGCTGACGAACATCTGCTGCGCTTTCCAGTCAAAGCTGTCGAACCACTTCCAGGCCAAGTCGCCCTCTCCCAGCATGGCCGCCGCCCGAATCCCATTCCCCAGCACATTGCTGCGGTTGTGTTCTTCAAAACATACGTTCGTGATGGTGGTGACGAATCCCATAAAGGATTCCTCATCCCTCAGATAATCCTGATAGCCCTCCCAATAATATTTCACATACTCCAGAACCTTCTCATAATTCCCCCGCTCCGTATAAGCTGTGGCCAGATATCCGGCAATGAGATCCTTCACCATCTTGTCCGGCCTGTCATGCTTCAGGTACAGCTCTCCCTTCTCTATCGCCTCGTCATACCAGCACAGATTCATATAGCAGCTGATTTCATTGCCGAAAAGAGAGGACAGGAAGTATTCATCGCTGATCTTCCCTTTCTCAAACAGCGCGATGGCCTCCAGGGACATATCCAGGGATTTATTGTACTCGTCCAGCACATTGTACTCCTGAGCCAGCTGCAGCGTATGCTTCATATTCCCCGGATCCGCCGCGTGCTCCTCCAAAAGGAGGCTGATGTTCCGCATGGAATGAGCCCTGGACTCCTTCTCGGACGCGTATACATAGCCATAATGGTGCACGAAAATGTCGAACTTCTTCGTCCTGCCGCTGACCCTGTTGAAGCATTCATGGATACGATAGATGAACCTGGTGTCCGGATGCAGCTTCGTCATCCGGCCCACCAGCAAGTCCGTGTACACGCTGCCGTTCTTCTCCAGGTAGTTCCTCTGGGTATACACGGCCATCCCGTACTCTTTATATTCACCGGAGCCAAAGAAATCAATCATCTCCGTGACATCATTGAACCACTCGTCGTCGTCCAGAAAGAGGAACCATTCCCCCCTCGCCTTCTCCAGCCCCACGTTGCGGGCCTTGGAGAAATCCTTGCACCACTCGAACTCTATAATCTGATCCGTATATTCCTCGATGATGCTCCGCACCTGCTCCCCGCATCCCGTGTCCACCAGGATAAGCTCCGATGGGACATTCTCCAGCAGAGGCTTCACGGAGTCCAGGCATTTCCTCACAGTGTCCGGACGGTTGGAAATCAAGATTGATATGGTAAGTAGAATCTGCCTGCTCATGGGTATTTTGTCCTCCCTGGTTTCTTGCATTTATACTGCGCACCGATTAAACTTGCAGTGCGACCCGACTGCAGACCGCCAGCCAGGTACTTTCCCGGAGACACCACTGTAAATCCTGGCGGTCTACAGTATAGATATATCATACCGCATCCGGCGCAAATATGCAATAAAAATACGGCACAAGAAGATTCCTGTGCCGTGTCGTCTCTACCTGCTCCTGAGCTTACTGATTATCTCCTTCTGCAGCTGCTGCAGCTCCCCGTCCCCCGGCAAGAGCGGCAGCAGCTGCTCTGTCACGCCCAGGGCCGCCTCGTATTGCCCGGCCTCCATCAAAGCATGAACCCTGGCCTTAATCTGCCTGGCCAGCACTTGGAGTTCTCCGGCAGCCTGTGTAGATTCCTTTTTTTGCCGTTCCAGCTGTATCTCCAGCCATTTCAGATAATGTCTCATGATAGGAGCAAGCCCAGGAAGCAGATTCATGATTTCACGGACAGACTCCACCGCCTCCGCATATTGCGCCGCCTCCGTCTTCTCCAGCAAATTCCGAATCACGTATGCCCCTTGATATTCCTCCGGAAGCAGATCCGGCATGGAGCGGATAATCTTTTCTTTGTAGATTTCTTCACATAATTTGATTCTGCAGAGGGCATATTCCCTGAGCCCTCCCAACACATTGTCCGCAAAGCCGTCTGACTCCTCTGCCATGTTTTCCAAAGCTGCCGTCTCCCAGCTTGCCCGGCTGATGCCGCAGGCTGCTCTCCATGCCAGCATACGCATACTGTCCTGCTCCCGAACCGCCCTGAAAGCCTTTGCCAGCCAAACAGTATCTTTCCATGTATATCGGCTAAAATGGTCTGTCAGATCCTTTTCCCACTGGGAGAAAGGAATCTCCTCCAACATGTGTCCCATGTCTCCGCCCAAAATATTCACCGTTTGCGGCATATGATAAGCTTTCATATATAACATGCTCTCTTCTCTGGCCTTCCAAATTTCTAAAGCCATAGCTTCCGCTTCCTCACCCCTGCAGGAAATGCCCCGCTCCGGCCAAAAAGCAGCTGCGGTCAACCTGGCCAGCCTTATGAACCAATGCTCTATTGGTAAATTGCCAAAAGCGGAAATGCCTCTGGTACGTTTCCTAAATATCTGACTGTCACATACCCTGCAGCCCTCCGCTTCCTCACAGAAGTCCATTTCTCCTCCATCCTGCATTTCCTCATGGATATCACAGCATTCCAGAACATCCTCCAGGACGACCTCCTCCAAATCCTGTCGTTCCAGAATCACATTGCACATTTTTTCATAGAGGGGCAGTTCCTGCATGTCCGCTCCGGCCATGCACTTCAGGATATCGCGGATTACCCCGAAATCAAGACTGTATTTCTCCAACCGCCAATCCATCTCCCGGAACCATTTCCAGGCCCATACAGCCTGTCCACAATGCACCGCAGCCCGCACTCCGTTACCCAGGATAGGTGTACGCTTCTGTTTATTGAAACAACTTTGCGTCACCGGTGTCTCAAAGCCAATAAAGGCATCTCTGTTTTTCAGGTATGCCTGATAGGTATCCCAATAATTCTTTGCATGGGAAAAGGCTTTCCCATAATCCTCTTTATCCACATAGGCGACAGCAAGGCGTCCGGCTATGAGAGCTTTCACCATCCTGTCCGTCCGCTTGCTTTTTATATATTCCTCCCCTTTTCGGATGGCCTCATCATACTGGTATGTAACTATGTAGCCATTAATGGCATTTCCATAGAGGGAGGACAGGCAGTATTCTTCCTCCACCGCCCCCGCTTTCGCCCTTTCAATGGCCTCCAGGGACAGTTCCAGAGATTTTTCCGCCTCGCCAAGGGCATTATATTCCTGCACCAGCTGCAGCATATGCCGCATGTTGGAAGGGTGCTCAGCAAGCTCCTCCTGTAACAGCCCAATATTTCTCGCCGCATGTTCCCGCGCTTTCTCCGCAGTCTGGTATGCATAACCATAATGATGCGTAAAAGCGTCTATACGTTTCGCCTTACCCGGCGCCCGGTTGAAGCATTCATGAATCCGATAAATGAATCTGATGTCCGGCTCCAGGCGGACCATCCTCGCCGCCAGTGAATCAATATACTGCGAACCGTCCGTCCTTATATAATCACGCGTAGTATAAAGCCCTACTCCATATATCCTGAATTCCCCGGAATTGAAGAATCGAATGATATCCCTCACATCCTCAAACCACTCGTCGTCATCCATGTACATGAACCATTCCCCTCTGGCTCGTTCCAGCCCGGCATTGCGGGCTTTGGCAAAATTTCTGCACCACACGAAGTCCACAATATTGTCCGTATACTCCTCAATGACGCTCCTCACCTGTTCCCCGCACCCCGTGTCCACCAGGATCAGCTCGGAGGGCACCTTCTTCAGCAGCGGCTGGATGGAATCAAGGCATTTCCGCACGGTATCCGGGCGGTTGGAAATCAGGATGGATATGGTCAGCAAAATATGGGCGTTCATATTTTCTTCGTTCCTTTCTTATTCCTTAAGAAGGCATGGTGCAAAGACTGCACCATGCCTTCTGATTTTCCTATACTTCTCTTTGTACTTAACCCACAGCTACGAATTAGCCAAGCAAGGACAGAACACCCTGGTTTGCCTGATTGGACTGCGCCAGCATAGCCTGACCGGCCTGAGCCAGAATCTGGTTGTTGGAGTAAGTAACCATCTGGGTGGCCATATCCGTATCACGGATTGCGGACTCTGCGGACTGTGTATTCTCCACTACATTGTCCAGGTTGGCGATGGTGTGCTCCAGACGGTTCTGTACAGCACCAAGGGCCGCTCTCTGATCGGATACCTTCTGCAGAGCATCCGCTACGACATCGATAGCCTTTGTGCCATTGTCCACGCTGTCGCCGCCGATGTTCAGACCGTTCACACCAAGACCTCTCGCGCTCATCATGGAGATGTTCACGCTGATCTTGTTGTCGCTGGAAGAATCAGCGCCTACATGCAGACTGAAGTTAATGGCATCATTCAAATCTGCGAACGCTTCTACCTTCAGCACGATGGTCTGGGCTTTCTCATCATAAACGGCCGTAACGGACTTAAGCTCCGTACCAAACTGGCGGCGGATAGCGGATGACAGCTGATCCATACTGGTAAATGCCTTGACAGTAGCTCCCTGCGTCTTGGTCTTACCGATATTGGCGTCATTGATTGCTTTCACCAGAGCGCTTGCGCTCGCCTTATCCTTATTTGCCACCTTAGCAGAAGTGCTCTCTACCAGAACATATGTGGTGCTTCCTACCGTAATCTGCTTGCCGCTCCACTTGGTGTTGGTTGCTGCCGCTCCGGTTAACTTAACCTTGCTTAAAGGCTGCTTATTACCGACCGTCGATGTCGTGGCATTGAAAGTTCCAGAAATCTTAGCGCCAAAGCCAAGCTGGGCAGTTCCTGTCTGGGTATCAAGTGCCTTGAAATTTTTATTTGACAATGCGTCAGTTTGAGTAAACTTCAATGATGTCAGGCTACCTGATACTTTTTTATACGTCAGGCTGCCGGCCACGCTGCCATTCGCGCCCTTCAACAGATAGGTCTCGTTGAACTTGGTCGTCGTAGAGACACGGTCAATCTCAGTGGTCAGCTGGTCGATTTCGTTCTGGATAGCATCCCTGTCGCTCTCGGACATGGTTCCGTTCGCGGCCTTCACTGCCAGCTCGTTCATTCTCTGCAGCATGTCATGCACTTCGTTCAGGGCGCCTTCAGCAGTCTGCACCGCGCTGATACCGTCCTGCGCGTTGGCGGAAGCCTGGGTCAGGCCGCGGATCTGCTTCCTCATCTTCTCGGAGATAGCCAGACCTGCAGCATCGTCTGCCGCACGGTTGATCCTGTAACCGGAAGACAGCTTCTCGGTGGCCTTTGCCTGGGTCTTTGTGGTGATGCCCAACATACGGTTGGAATTCATTGCTGTTAAGTTGTGTTGTACTACCATAATTTACCTCCTTGTATTACCGCGCAAATCCTTTTGCGTCAGTTGCGTATTTTCAGTTCATCCAGATTCCGCTCCACAGCACGGGATGCTTCAGGGCAGTCCCCCAAGCCGGACGGTTACAGGAGCCGGAACAGGAACCGGGCAATCGGGCCCTTGACTGCCCTGTCCCGCTCCGGCCTTTCTCTCAGCATAACCCTCCCGGCGTCCTTTGTTTCAACGCTTTCCCTGCTTCCCGGACACCGCGTGGAACCGGGGCAGCTTCGCCCGTTCCTCCGGACTGGGGATGCGGTTCTCCATGGCTGCGCTCCTGACAACGCTCACTTCCTTAGGGGCGTCCACCATAATCCGCATATTATTCTTGGAGCCGCCCAGGAATACAATCTTTATGTTGTCGTTTATCATCAGGTACTCCTCCGGGCTCACCGTCAGTCTCAGCATCCCTGTCCCTCCTGGTTTTACATTCGCGGTATTCTTGTTAAGCTGGAATATGGACTTAACAGAATGCAACTTTCTGGGGGAGAATGTTGCATTTTTACTGTTCATATATATTATCGGAACCAATCCGGAATACTTTAGTGTTTTCCTGAAAATATTTCAAAAATCAATGTGCCCTAAATCTTGATTTTGGCAAAGACTTCATCCTTGTCGTCCTGGTCGATGCACAGATACCGTTTTGTGATGCCGTAAGCGGAATGGTTATAAATGCTCATCAGCAGAGCCGGAGGAGTCCCCTGTTTCCAGGCGTGATAGCCGAAAGTCTTTCTCAGGGAATGGCAGCTGACATTGGCGTCCAGCCCGGCGAAAGCGGCGGCGTTTTTTACGATTCGATAGGCCTGGAAGCGGCTCAGGGGCTTTGACTTCTGGAGTTGGCTGCCGAACAGCCAGGAGGCGGGGCTCTTCTCCTCGATATCCGCGTATTGTTCGAGAATTTCCCTGATTTCCCGATTCATATAGATGCGGTTGGTCTTGCCTGTCTTGCGTTCTGTTACGACAATGTGGGTCCGCCACGTTCTGTGTTCAAAATTGTACAGATTCCCATAGGTAAGGTTCAACATATCCGAGATGCGAAGGGCGGAGTTCAGTCCCATGATGATCAGCATATGGTTCCTGGGATTGGGATGCTCCTGCAGATAGTAGTTTTTGAAGGCCGTCAGCTGTTCAGGGCTTTTAATGGGTTGCGTCGTGCTCATAGTTGTCCTCCTTGTGTTTTCTGCAACATTCTCCCCCAGAGTGTTGCATTTTTATTGTAACCCTTTTCATGGTTCCGTATTCCGCCTTTCATGAACCATATATACTGCTTAACGGTTATATTTTCCGAGTAACCCGACTGCATAACGCCAGCCATATTCGTTTAACCGGTGTAGTACGGTAAATTCCGGCATTATGCAGCATAAAAACAGGGTGCAAGATTTCTCCTGCACCCTGTCTCGGGAATTTCATTTATCTGTCCTCACCTGTTCCCGATTCTCCCAGCAATCTTCTCCCGCAGGCTCCGCAGCTCCCCGTCCCCCGGCAAGAGCGGCAGCAGCTGCTCTGTCACGCCCAGGGCCGCCTCGTATTGCCCCGCGTCCATCAGGGCATAGACCCTGGCTTTGATCTGCCTGGCCAGCACCTGGAATTCCCCCGCGGCCTGCGTGGACTCCCTTTTCTGCCGTTCCAGCCGCGTATCCAGCCATTTCAGGTAATATCTCATGATATTGGCAAGCCCCGGAAGCAGATCCTTGATTTCGCGGACAGACTCCACCGCCTCCGCATATTGTGCCGCTTCCGTCCTCTCCAGCAGATTCAGGATAGCGTATGCCCCCCGATACTCCTCCGGGAGCACATCCGGCATCTCGCGGATAGCTTCCTCTCTGTAGATCCTCTCGCACAGAGCCGTCCTGCACAGGGCGAATTCCCTCAGGCCGTCCATCATTCTTTCCACGGAACCATCAAGCGGTTCTGTGTCCCCGCCCTCCGGATGCCGGGATGAATCCTCCGGGCCGTCGGCTGATGCCCCCTCACATTCTGCAGCTGCCGCTGCGCTTGCACGGCTGATGCCGCAAGCGGCCCTCCAGGCCAGCATATGCATGCTGTCCCGATCCTGTTCCCCCGCAAAAGCCTCCGCCAGCCATGCCGTATCTCTCCATGTATGCCGGCTAAAATATCGGGTCAGCTCTTTTTCCCACTGTGGGAAAGATACCGCTTCCATCACATGGGCAAATCGTCCGCCGAAATGCCGTACC
>CAMQOJ010000052.1 GCA_947003375.1 uncultured Lachnospiraceae bacterium | reverse complement strand
TACGAGATCCTCATCTGTCTCGTGGGCTCGGAGATGTGTATAAGAGACAGATCGACGGCCAGATGCAGAGCATCGACGACACTGCCTATCGGAAATATTTCTCCCCGCGCAGGGAGAAGAGCAAGTGGTCGGAGAAGAACAAGGCCCTGGCGGCAAAGCTGGAGGAGCAGGGCCTCATGACCGATTTCGGCAGGGAGAAGATTGCAGAGGCCAAGCGAAGCGGCCAGTGGGACGCACCCAGGCCCGCGGCGATCACGGAGGAGGAAATCGCGCAGCTTTCCGCGGTGCTGGAGGGCTACGAGCCCGCCTACACGAATTTCCAGGCCATGTCCCTGTCGGTAAAGAAGACCTACACCCGGGCGTATCTCGACGCGAAGACGGATGCCGGGCGGGAAAAACGGATTGCCTGGATGGTGGACAGGCTCAACCGGAACCTGAAGCCAATGTAGCCGCCGATAGCAGATGCATGCGCCCACAGCCTGCGCCAATCAGGCAATGGCATCAAATCCTGAAACAGGGAGATTCCCATGGACAGAATCCTTATCATAGAAGACGATTCCCTGATACGGGAGGAGCTGGAGACCCTCCTCTCCAATCAGGGCTATACGGCAGCCAGCGTCACCGATTTCCGGGACGTCGCCCGGCAGGTGCGGGAGATTTCCCCGGACCTGATCCTGCTGGACATCAGCCTGCCGGGGCAGGACGGCTATCAGCTCTGCACTGCCATCCGCAGCTTTTCCGCCGTGCCCATCCTGTTCCTCACAGGCCGGGACACTGCCATGGACGAGCTCCAGGCCCTGACTTTGGGCGGGGACGACTATGTCTCCAAGCCCTACAACATCCCCGTGCTGCTGGCCAGGATCGGCCTGCTGCTGCGCCGCCGCACCCCCGCCGGGGCACAGCCCTGTCCCGTGGAGCACAGGGGCGTCCGGCTGGACACCCTGGCGGGTACGCTTTCCAAAGGCGGCAGGGACATCGACCTGACCAGAACGGAGCTGAAGATCATGTATCTGCTCTTCCGGCATCCGGGGGAGATCGTTCCCAGAGCGGACATCATAGAATACCTGTGGGACAATGAGATCCACACCGACGACAACACCCTGAGCGTGAACGTCATGCGCCTGCGGGAGAAGCTGCGGGCGCTGGGGGAGGAGGATTTCATCCAGACCAGGAGGGGGATGGGGTATCAAATCTAAACGGCCATAAGAGATCCCGGAATGCCAGATACGGGCATCCTTCCGGGCAGATATGGCTTCAGGGGTTCTGCAGGGGTGAGAGGCAAGGGATATGAATATACGATTTTCCGATTATATTGACGACATCAAAGGAGTCCTTCTGGTATGTTTTTCCGCGGCTCTGTTCTTCACGCTCATCCTGGCCGCTTTCGGCATGGGCACGGCGCGGCTTGCGCTGCTTTGGATCTGCTTCTGCCTCATCCTCTTCCCCACCCTGATCTGCTGCTGGCGCAGGAAGCGAAACCGCCTCTCCTATCTGGGGGATGTCCTGGACGGGCTGGATTCCAAATACCTGCTGGCAGAAATCGCCGACGCGCCGGATTCCGCGCTGGAAGAGTTTTACTTCCGGCTGCTGCGGACAGCCCTGAAATCCATGACGGACGAGGTGGCTGCCTCCAGGCGCCAGACCCGGGAATACCAGGAATTCCTGGAGCAGTGGGTGCATGAGATCAAGCTGCCTGTGACGGGCATCCAGCTACTGTGCGAGAACAACAAGACGGAGGTCACCCGGAAGATCCTGGCCCAGACCCAGCGCATCGGGCAGGATGTGGAAAAGGTGCTGTTCTACGCCCGCCTGGGCGCGGCGGAGAAGGACTGCCTCATCCGGGAGATTTCCCTGCGGGACTGCGTCATGGACGTGCTGGCCCGGAACAGGCAGCTTCTCATGGAAAGCGGCGCCAGCATCCATACGGAGCATCCTTCCCACACCGTGCGCTCCGACTCCAGATGGCTGGCCTTCCTGCTGACCCAGCTGATCTCCAACAGCCTGAAATACCGCGGCGACAGGGCTCCCGTCCTGGACATCGCCTCCCGGGAGGCGGAGGGCTGCGTGGAGCTGTCCGTCACGGACAACGGGCTGGGCATCCGGCCAAGCGAGCTTCCCCGCATCTTCGACAAGGGCTTCGTGGGCAGCAACGGCCGGGGCGCAGGCTCCGCGGGGGCCACAGGCATGGGGCTGTACCTATGCGCCGGGCTCTGCCAGCGGCTGGGCATCGGGATTGCGGCGGAATCGGACTGGAACCGGTCCACATCTGTCCGCCTTTATTTCTCTGATACGCCCTGCAAAGAAGGGCAATGATATGCTAAAACTTATAGTTTATCCCACCCTGCCTGAGAATCGCATTTGCGGTATGCCGTGACTTGATTTTCGTATCGACGGTCACATGCCGTCCTGAAATGGGGCTGTACCAGATATCATGGTCGCCTTTCCCATGTCTAAGGAAGGTGCATCCATTCTGTGACAGGATATTGCGCACCCTTTTTTCATATTCAGCCATTCACGACCATCCTTTCACGGCGCTCTGACCGGAACGTCAGGGAAAGGGGCTGTGCAGCGCCCGCATTCAGCTCCAGAAGCTCAGGCACCGCAAACCTTGTACGTTCCAACAGCGCGTCAAACGATCCCGATTCCAGAACAAGGCCGGGTATATCGTTGCTGGTGGCAATCCATACACCGGCTTCATCGTCCCATGCGAAATCAATAACATAATCCATCGCGAATACCTCCTCTTTTATATGGTATGGTTATAACATATAAGCATATAAAAGGCAATAAAAAGATGCATCTGGCGCAAAATGACAAAACTGTCACATTAAATCAACAGACATCTATACCTCCCCTTCATTCCATGTTATAAAATGATAGGGAATCCAATACAGGAGGTCAATCAAAAATGGACAAATATATAGGAAAACACTATCAGCCCCCTCTCCTCTCGGTAGAATCCGTAGAAAAATACTACGGCTCCCCCCAGTCCGTGACCAAGGCCCTGGACCAGGTCAGCTTCCGCATCCAGCCCGGGGAGCACATCGCCGTCATGGGCGCCTCCGGCTCCGGCAAGACCACCCTCTTAAACTGCATCTCCACCATCGACACCGTGAGCTCCGGCCACATCCTGCTGGAGGGCCGGGACATCACCGCCATCCCCATGGAGGAGATCGCGGCCTTCCGCCGGGAGGCTTTAGGCTTCGTATTCCAGGAGTTCAACCTGCTGGACACACTGACCCTGGAGGAGAACATGGCTCTGCCCCTGACCATCCGGGAGCTGGAGCCAGCGGAAATCCGCGCAAAAATCCACGCTCTGGCAGACAGGCTGGGGCTGTCCGAGGCCCTGGGGAAATTCCCGTACCAGGTATCCGGGGGCCAGAAGCAGCGCTGCGCCTTTGCCCGGGCCGTCATCGGGGAGCCGAAACTGATCCTGGCGGACGAGCCCACAGGGGCCCTGGATTCCGCCTCCGCCCGGGTCCTGCTGGAGATCATGCACCGCTTCCACCGGGAGTCCCACGCCACCATCCTCATGGTGACCCACGATGCCTTCAGCGCCAGCTTCGCGGAGCGCATCCTGTTCCTGAAGGACGGGCGCATCTTCAACGAAATCCTCAAAGGGGAGAAGGAGCGTGACGCCTTCTACCACGAAATCTTGGACGTGCTGTCCGTGCTGGGAGGTGAGCAGCCATGCTGAAACAATTGTCCCGGCGCAATGCCAGACGGCAGGTGCGGGAGTACGCCCTGTACTTCATCACCCTGACCTGCACAGTGTCCTTCCTCTACGCCTTCAATGCCCTGCTCTTCTCCGACAGCGTAAAGTCCCTGCCGGAGATGCAGGTGCTGCCCTACATGATCGTAGCCGCCTCCCTGTTGATCGTCCTGATCACAGGCCGCATCATCAGCTATATGGCGGGCTATATGTTAAAGAAGCGCAGCCGGGAATTCGGCGTCTACATGCTCCTGGGCATCCCACACAGGGACATCGCCCGGCTCCTCTCCCGGGAGTCCGTCTACATGGGGCTGCTGGCCTTCCTGCCGGGTATGCTCCTGGGGGCATTGCTGTCCCAGCTCCTGGAGGCCGTGGTGCTCCCCATGCTGGGAAGCCGATACCGTCTGCGGTTCCCCCTCTCCCTGCCCGCGGCACAGATCACATTGGCGTACTTTTTCCTCATGCTCCTGTCCTCCCTGGCAAAGAACCGCAGATGGATCCGCAGGGTGTCCCTCCACGACCTGCTCCTCTCGGACCGGAAGGCCGAGACCGTCCTCCTGTCCGGCAATGCCCTGTGGGCCGCGCTGCTCCTCCTGTCCCTGTCCATGGGCGGCGCTGGCTTCTGGTTCTTTATCGCCGCGCCCATCGGCGCGGGCTTCGACCTCCTGGTGGGCACAGTGCTGCTGGTGCTGTTCCTCTTCGGCTTCTTCCGGAGCATCCCGGCCTTCCTGGCCGCAGCCCTGGCCAACCGGGACCGGTGGAAATACAGAAAGCACCGGCTGACGGTATTCAGGGGCTTCACTGCCAGGATACGCTCCGCCAGCGCCGCTCTGGGCATGCTGTCCGCACTGTTCGCGCTGGCCCTGGCCTTCTATGGCTGCAGCATCGGCATCAGCCAAGTCACGGGGAAGCTGGTGGACATGAACCTCTGGGACATCCAGCTCCTGCACCCAAAGGGCCTGTGGGACTTCACCTCCTATGAGGAAGCGATCGCCCGGATGATCCCTCTGGAAGCCTCGTACACCTATGCCGTCTACACAGACGATGAGACGGCCCTCACCGACCTCAGGCAGCGGGCTTCGGAGGAAATGGGATACTCCGGCAATCCCATGTACCGGGAATTCCTCCGGGATACTTACATGAAGCGAAGCGACTACCGGCGGCTGCGGGAGCTGCTGGGGCTGGACGTGCCGGGAGAACTGGAGGAAGGGGCCTCTGACACGTCCTCCTGCTATGTCCACTGCCTCCCCTCCCTGGCCGGTTCCTTCCGGGATTATCTGGGGCAGGCGGACAGAAGCTATGCCGGATATCCCATCTCCGGAGAGGTGCTGTTCACGGAGAGCTTCTCCCAATCCGACATCTATGGGAACGGCCTCGGCTACATCCTCGTAGTGCCGGATGAGGCGGTGGAATCCTGCCGCGTCCTCTACAGCCAGTGCGTCATGCTCACAGCACGGCCCCTGGCCCATGAAGACCTGGACGAAATCGCGGATGCCTGCGGCCTGGCCAGGCTGCGCCGCAACACGGTGCAGAGCGTTTCCGGCAGCCCGGGCGCAACCGCTTTCGTGGCGGAGGGCGATTATCTGTCCGGCAAATGGGTGGACAAGGATTCCACCAGCTACCTGCCCGCCCTGGCGGTGTGCCTGTTCTACCTGGCGCTGGTGCTGGAGATCACCGGGGCCGCCATCCTGGCCACCCAGCTTATCAGTGACAGGTCCAGGACGCGCAGACAGGACAGAATCCTTGCACAGCTTGGGATGGAGGAGCGCCGGATCCGCAGGCTGGACCGCTGGCAGACAGGGCTGTTCTTCCTGCTGCCGCTCCCTCCGGCCTTTCTCGTCAGCAGCCTCTATACGGCCCTCTGCGCGTCGGTGCTGGAGCGGAGCCTGTTCTACTTTCCGGCCACCATGGAGCCCATGTGGCTCATCCGGCTCCTGGGGCGCACCCTGCTTATATTCGGGCTGCTCTACGGCATCTACTACGCTGCCGCGAGAATCAGCGCCCGGACGGACATCCGGTCCCGCAGCTCCTCCTGACTCCTGCACCAGTCCTAGTCGTCCTAGTCCGGTCAGGCCTGATGCGCCGCCGGACGGACCGGCTTCGGAGGACACTGCCGGGAAAAACACGCCAAAAATGTCCGAGATTCGGATAAGTCCTTGACGCTGTCCCTAAAATAGCATATGATAGAGAGGATAGAGAAGCAAGGGGACTGTCCAAAGAGAAGAGAAAGGAGCGTCTTAACTTATCATGATTCTGAAGCTGAAAAAGGATATGAAGAAGCAGGTCAAGCGCGTGAACAAAGAAATGGAGAAGCTTGGCAAGAAGTTTGACAAGAAGGAATATGACACGAATGTCGTATTGTTGAAGATGGATCAGCTCGACAGTGAGCTGAAGGCTCTGCGGGAAGCCGTGAACCGGGAGAAGGAGCGGGCTTACATAGAGAAGATGGGGGGCAGCCTCCCGAAGAAGTAGTAGACAAGGCCCGGAGCATATCATGTCCCGGGCCTTTATTATGCCAAACACAAGGGCGCACCTGTCATCCCCTTTCTGTGCATGACCGCCTCTTCAGTCCAGCCGGACCGCCTCGTCCGCCAGCGCAAGCATCCTTTCGTCATGGGAAATGAAGAGCATGGTGCCCCTGTAATCCCGGATGAATCCTTCCAGCCAGGAAAGAGCCTCCTTGTCCAGGTTGTTCCCCGGCTCGTCCATGAGCAGGATGTCCGCTTTCCTCAGCAAAGCCCTGGCAATGGAAATCTTCTGGCGCTCCCCTCCGGAGAGCACCTCCTGATCGTCGGAAATCTCCCTCTCCGCCAGTTCCTCCAGGCCCACCCTGCGGATCGCCTCCCGGACTTCCTCCTCCCCCGCGTCCAGCCTGCCCAGCCGGACATTTTCCCATACGGTGCCCTGGAACAGGTAGGGCGACTGCTCCACATAGGCGCACTTTTCCCTCCAGCTGTCCATGGAAATCTCCCGCAGCTCCATCCCATTGACCCGTATCCCGCCCCGGTATCCGGGATACAGCCCGCACAGAAGCTTGATCAGGGTGGACTTCCCGCTGCCGTTCCTGCCGCAGACCGCAGTCCTGGCCCCAATCCTCACCTGATGCCGCAGGCCCGCAAACACCTTTTTTTCCCCGTAGGCGAACCCTGTCCCCTCAAAGGTCAGGCTCTCCACCCGCCGGATGTCCGCTCCCTCCATGTCCTCCGCGTCCGTATAGAACAGGGAAATCCGCTTCACCAGGTTCCCGCACAGCGGAACGTTCTTTATGATCTTCACCACATAATCCATGGCTGCATTGAAGATATAGTAGTAGCCGCTCATGGCCACGATGGCCCCCACAGACAGGCCGCCGAGGGATACCGCCACCGCGCCGCTGACCAAAAGGAGCAGGAGGCAGACCGTGTCCATCTGTGCTGTGACTTGGTCCACCCGGGTCTCACAGGCCGCCTTCGGGGCGAAGACCTTCTTCCTGTAGTCCCCCATGGCCCTCTCCAGCCTTTTCAGGAACCCGCCCTGCAGCCCGTACAGGCATACCTGCACCGGTTTCCCCACCATCTCGCTCTCCAGATTGCGTATCCCCGACTTGCATTCCCGCTCCTGCAGGTCATATCTTTCCAGGTTCTTCCTCATGGCCAGGGGCAGGAACAGCTTGATGAGGCAGACCCCGAAGACCACTGCGGCAAACCACCCCAGCGTCCGGATGGACCAATACAAAAGATAGGCTGCCACAAGGGGCAGGGAAATCCCCCACACCATAAGGTTCACCCAGGTATTCCCAAGCTGTATCTGGTCATCCTCCAGGCGGTACTGGGCTTCGCTCCCCCGGATGTTTCCCGCGGCCTCAAAGGTCTTTCCCAGGAACCGCTCCAGAATGCGGCAGCTATGCCCCAGAGAGGCCTTGAACATGGTCACCTCCCCCAGCACGGAGAACAGCAGCGGCAGGACGATCGACAGGCCCACACTCATCAGGATTCTCCGCAGACCGGCCATCCCCTCTTCCATGCTGCCTCCCAGCGCGTAATCCGCGAATCCTCCCAGGACAGTGGCGGAATAAGTCTGCAGCACCTCCCTCGCCACCGATTCGGCGGCGTAGAACAGCACGGGAATCCAATACATCGCCAGGCAGTCCCGGCATATTCGAGTAAGGTCTTTTTTATCATAACTCTTATCATTCATGATACAACCGTCCTTCCCGCAGTCTGAAGCGGCAGCCCTCCAGTCCGTCAAACAATTCGTCATGGGTGATGATTACCGCCCCGCCCCGGCGCTCCTTCAGCAGCTCCAGGAGCGCGGCTTTTCCGGCCCCGTCCAGATGGTTGGTGGGCTCGTCCAGGAGCAGGAGCCTTGGGGAAAGGGCGAAGGCCAGGGCAAGGAACACCTTCTTCCTCTCCCCCTGGGACATCTGGCTTATCTTCCTCTCCCGGAGCAGAGCGCTGTCTGCCCCCAGCCTTTCCGCATTCCGGCGCAGCCGCTCCCTGTCCAGCCCCTGTCCGGCAAGGCCCTCCTCCACGCTGTCATACATCTCCTCCGGTGTCAGGTCAAAGGCGGGATCCTCCTGCAGCAGATAGAAAAACGCTGCCGGAAAGCATTCTTTTCCAAGCTCCTCCGGATGCCTGTCCCCGATCAGGACGGTGCCCTCCCGGGCTTCCTCCATGCCCGCCAGCAGCCGGAAGAGCGTGGATTTGCCGATTCCGTTGGGGCCTCTCAGGATGTTTATCTTCTCCATGTCCATTTCCGCCAGGGGAATCGTCAGCAGGGATTCTTCATAGGAAAACCGAACGCCCTCCATCCGGATCCTGCTGCCCTCCCAGGCTCCTCTCGGGCCGACTGTCGGGCCATCCGTCTGCCCATACCATTTCAGGATACGCTCCTGGGCCAGGTCCGCCATGGCGAACCTGGGCAGCGTCTCGAAAGCCCTTTTCACAGCGCCATAGATGCCTGTGGAAAGGGCGATTGCCTGCACTCCGGCATCCATGGACAGGAACCCGCCCAGCAGGAGCAGACCGATGATGCAGTATGTGCCATATTTCAAGATATTGTCCAGCACGGCATACATACCCACTTCGGAACGGTTGGCGAAGACGGACTCGTTGCCGATCACCCAATACCGCCTGTATATCTCCTTCAGTTTCCCCAGCCACCAGTCTTTCAGCCCATAGAGCTTGATCAGCAGGAAACCCTGAAAGGCCGTGACCACAAAGTTCGTGATATCCCCCTCTATCCTGCGGCATTTGTCATAGTTCACCTGGAGATACTTCCTCACTATCAGGGGAGGGATGACCTGCAAAAGGGAAATCCCCAGAATGATGGCCCCTGCCAGCGGGCTCAGCCACAGCAGATACGCGCCGAAGAGCAAAGTCTCCGCCCCCGCAGCGGCCATGCCAGGCCGGTCCGTCATCAGCCTCTGCGTCACCGTGACGAGGTCATTGCTGAAGTTCTCCAGATTGCCGCCCAGGCTGGAGCGGTGCAAAAGATGCAGCGGATTTGCATAGAACTGTCGGTACAGCTTAAGCCTGCAGCGCTGTTCGGCCTCCAGTACCTTTTGCTTCTGCGCGGTCTGGAGCCTGACCTGGAGCAGCAGGAAGGCCGCCAGCAACGCCAGAAGCGCCGCGGCAAAGCATGCCACCGCCTTTACCTCCCCCGCAACCGCCCTGGTGACCACCTGGGCGATGAGGATGGGCATGAAGATGCCGTAAGGGATATGGGTGAGGTTCACCCACAGGGAGAACCGCTCCACTCCCCTCAGCTCCTCCTGATAAATATATGTCCTTTTCTTCGCTCCGCACATTTTCCCGCCTCTGTCTACCGCCCTGGTCTCTGCATACAGGGCCTTTTTTCCTATTGTAGCGGCTTATCTTTCCCGTTTCAATAGCGCAAACGGTTCGGTAGCGTTTTAGGGAAACCGGTCAAAAAAAGAAAGGGCCGTTCTATCACAGCCCTCTCTTTTATGGTCTGTATTCCGTTTTTTCATGTACGTTTTACAGATTCTGATACAGAATCTTGCGGATTGTATGCTCAGAAAGAAAGTATTTCCCAGCCAGGCATTCCACCGTGGAACCATTGTCATATTCCATCTGGATCTCCCTGTTGCGCTGCCTGAGCTTCTCTCTGCAGCCGGACAGTTCCCCCCAGCACCGGCGCTGTTCGTCATTTGCAGGGATGTAGAGATATCCTCCCTGGATGTAGCGCTGGAGCTCTTCTACCAGCTCTTGGGGGAGAAGTTCCTTTGCGTTTATATATTTCATTGCGGGCTCCCTTCTTGACAGTGTCTTCAAGCGTCAAGCCAGCAATCAATAGCGACTGGTTGCCTTTTCCGAAACGTGCTCCGGCAACTTTGTACGCCATGCAGCCGTCACTATTTACTGGCTCTGCATGGGCCCGCAAGTTCTAAACCTCCGATGCGCATAAATTTCACCCCTCTCTTATCAGAATATGTCTATCCACATTATCTCATACTTTTCCCAAAAAGGGAAGGGGGAAATCCCAATGCAGATTCCCCCTTAGACGAAAATCTTTATCTGGACCGGATTTCCTGCCGCATGAACGACACATAGGAGATGGCGAACACCGCCAGCATCAGCGCCGCAAGCCCTGTCAGATGGGGCCATACCAGCAGCATGCTCTGTCCCAGCGTCAGGTTGCTGGAGATGGCTCCGCTGAGTTGGGTCACCGTCACCGCGTTGATCGTCCTCACTCCGGGGTTCAGCACGGTGGTGGCCGCCTCCGCGAAGAGGTAATAGGGCGATGTCCGGTTCAGGTTCAGCTCGCAGGAATAATTTCCCATCTCGTTCATCATGGCCTGCATGTCTCCTCCGTTTATGGGGTACAGGGCATCCGCCACGATCCCCGCCAGGAGGCTTACGAAAATGGCGCAGAACAGCCACACCGCGATGCAGGCCAGGGCCGAGGTGGCCGCGTGCCTGCAGACCGTGGAGAACAGGATCGCCGCCGCCAGCCAGAAGCCGATATATACCACGCAGAAACATAGATAAATGAACAGTCTGCCGATTTCCTCCCCGGAGGGGATCAGCCCTGTGGCGATCACGCCCACGGAGCCGATCAGCAGCCCCGAGGCGAACACCATCACCGCGCTGATGAAAAGCCCTGCCAGGAACTTGCTGACGATGATCTGGTCCCGGTACAGGGGCTGGCTCACCAGGCGGTTCAGGGTCCCCTCCGTCCGCTCGCTGTTGATGGCGTCGAAGCCCATGAAGATGCCGATGAAGGGGCCCATCAGCGCCATCAGGGAATTGTAGGAGGGGATGGAGTTGGCGCTGACCGTGAACAGCTTCAGGAACAGGAAGTCCGTGGCCGTGTTCCCGCCCTCTATGGCCTCCGCCAGCCCCGACACCGCCGCGTAGAAGCCGGACACGGTGATCAGCGCGGTCAGCACCACGAAGAGGATCATCCTCCTGCTGTTTATGAATTCCGCCGTCTCCTTCCGGAACAGGACTTTCAGTACATGGTAGCGGCGGTTCTCCTCTGACTGCCCCCGGCTTCCGGTGCCTTCCCCTCGAGCGTCCTCCCTTCGGGAGCCGCCCTCCCCGGCCAGCTCCTTTGCCCGGGAATCCGCGGGGGCCTTTAATGTCTGCATGCTTGCTTTACCCAACCTGCTCACCTGCCTTCTCAAAATATTTCCGGTAAATCTCGTCCAGATCGCTGCCCGCCTGCCGCAGGTGCATGATGGTGTAGCCCTCCTCGGTCAGCTTCTTAGACAGCGCCCTGCGAACGTCGAAGGAGGAATGGATGACATACATGTCGCTATTCTTCTCGATATCCAGGACGCCCTTCATCTCCTTCAGAATCCTCTGTAAGCTTATATTGTCCGGGTACACGGACAGCTCCAGGGCGCCTGTGCCGTCCCGTCCAATCTGCTGCCCCAGCTCCTCCAGGGTGCCGCAGGCCACCATCTTCCCTTTTACGAAGATGCCCATGCGGTCGCAGACCCGCTGCACCTGGTAGAGCTGGTGGGAGGACAGCAGGATCGTCCTGCCGTCCCGCTCCGCCAGATCCCGGATCAGCCACATCAGCTCCCTGACGCCCTCCGGGTCTATCCCCAGAGTGGGCTCGTCCATGATGATGATGTCCGGATCCTTCATCAGCACGTCCGCGATCCCCAGCCTCTGGCGCATGCCTCTTGAATACGTCCCCGTCTTCTTGTCCGCGGCCTGGGCCATGCCCACCCGCTCCAAAAGCCGGTCTATCCGCTCCTCCAGCGCCTTGCCCTCCAGGCCGTTGATGCGCCCCATGAAGCGCAGGTTCTCCCTGCCTGTCATGGTGCCGTAGAAGCCCACATTGTCCGGCAGATACCCCACCGCCTTCTTCACCTGGAGGGCATTGCGGGTGCAGTCCAGGCCGTGGATTGTGGCCTTTCCGGCATCCGGCTCCGTGAGCCCCAGAAGCATCAGGGTGGTGGTGGTCTTGCCCGCGCCGTTGGGCCCCAGCAGGCCGAACACCTCGCCCTTTCGGATTTGCAAATCCAGATGGTCCACAGCCGTGAGGTCGCCGTAAATCTTGGTGAGGCTTTCCGTTCTTACTACAATATCGTCTTCCATCTTTCCTGCGATGTTCTTCTCCGTTCCCGCCGTAGCGCCCTCTCCTGCCCTGGAAAGCCCTCCTTCCTCAGGAGACATCCTTTTCTCCGGGAACTCCTTTTTTTCAGAAGATATCATACCCTACCTCCTGCCGTATTTCTTCATGACGCCGTACAGGCCCGCCGCCACGGCGATGATGATTACCAGGGCGAAGATGCCCCAGCCGGTCTGGGTCTTCACGGTGATGCGGAAGCTGGCCTGGGCGGACTGGTTGTCGCAGGAGGCGCTCATGATGGTCACATAGTCCCCTGTCAGGGAATCCTTCCCCGGCGTCACATGGGCCACCACCTCCTTGGAGGCCCCCGGCTCCAGCGCGTCGATCACGCTGCTGTCAAAGCTCACCTCCCACCCGGCAGGCGCGGAGGATGTGAGGGAAATGTTCTCCAGGGCGATGTTGCCGCTGTTGGTGAGCTTCAGGGTCACATTGGACTCCTTATTCGCGAAAGCGTCAAAGGACAGACGGCCGTCCGCAGTGGACAGATCCAGCCCGTAGGTACCCAGGATCTTCACGTTCAGCGCCGTGGACAACTGTTCCTTGGCGGAGGTGGCCGCGCACTCCACGGTGTAGTCCCCCGCCTCCACCTTCTCCGGCGGCGTCACTGTAATGGTCACGCTCTTGCTGCTGCCGGACTCCACCTCCAGGCTGGACACCTGGGTGGATTCGCTGCTGAACGCCACCGTCCAGCCCGCGGGGGCATTGGAGGAGAAATTGTAGTTCTGGGTGTTCAGGGTGTTGTTTGCGATGGTGGTGGAATAGGAGAACGCGGTTCCGGAGACGCCCTCCTGATCCGGGTACTCCACATGGAAGTTGCTCTCCCCGGACTCCAGGCCGCTGACCGTGAGGGTGAGAATCAGATCGTCCTCAAAGCCTCCCTCGGATGCCGCGTGGAGCACGATCTCATAGACCCCGTCCGCCACGTCGGAAGGGACCGTGGTCTGGAAGGTGGCGATGGTATCCGCCCCGTCCCCGCTGGCATGTACTTTCGTCACCTCATAGCTGCCGCTCTTGAAGAACCCGGTGAAGCCCTCCGGCATGGACGCCACGGACAGGGCCACGTCCGAGCCCGCCGCGTTGCTCCCGGCCAGGTGCAGGTTGAAGCTTAAGGCATCCCCGGCGGTCACATGGATGCCGGGACTGTCCGTATAGAAGTCGAAGCCCTCCGCCGCATGCACGGGCAGCGCCGCCAGGCACAGATACAGCACCGCCGCCATAGCCGCCACCAGGGCCGTCACAGAAGTCTGTGGTTTCGAAAGAATCCTTTGTCTCATTGTAGAACAACCTCCTTGATATGTTTTCATATGGAAAATATAGCAAGGACTGTCTCTTATACACATCTGACGCTGCCGACGAA
>CAMQOJ010000051.1 GCA_947003375.1 uncultured Lachnospiraceae bacterium | reverse complement strand
ATGGAGAGGAGCCTTGCTATCTTCTCTCCAACATAGGGCAGATACATCTGGCCGGCGTTTCCGAGATTTACCGACATCACAAGGACTTTTTTCACGATGCGGAGCATCTCATATACATTCTCTATGCTGGTTCCCGGATTGATTGCAATACCGGGCACCATGCCCGCATCGATGATTTTCTGGAGGGTGGTGGAGGGGTGGTACTCCGCTTCCGGATGGATGTAGACCGTATCGCCCCTGCGGAGCTTACGCAGGAAGATTTCGATGTTGTTGTTGAGGTGCTCGACCATCAGGTGCACGTCCAGGGGCTTTTTTGTGGCCGATGCAATGTAGGCCATGTCGTTTACTATGACCGGAACTTTACTCCGGTTCTGCAGAACGAGGATTTTATCATTTGATTCAGGGGCACGGCTGCTTCTAGGGCTCCTTTGCAAATATCTTCTCAAGAGCCTCCCCCATCCGCTCCACCAGCCCCACCACCAAGGCATTCCCCATCATGAACCTGCGCTTGTTCAGGGGCATCTCCACCACCTTCCCCTCCGTCAGGCAGTATTTCGTGTGGTCTGTGGGAAAGCCCTGGATCCGCTCGGTCTCCCCTGCCGTCAGGAGCCGGATCCGGCCGGTTCTTTTGTCCTTTACGATATGTGTGGTCCTGCTGAAGCTCCCCTCGGAGGTGAGCATGGTCCTGGCGGGCTTGTCGTATTCGTCCACCATGGGGATGGCTCCCTCGGAAAAGACGTAAGCGTGTCCGCTCGCAGCCTCCCGCAGGAGCTTCTTGGCCCCTTTCAGGTACTGCCAGGTCTTCCGCTGCTCCTTGGAGAGACTCTCCCTGGTCTCGTCGCTGCGGGTGATTTCCGGGGAAGTGTAATACAGCCTCTCCTCCGGGATGAAATAGGCCTCCTCCACATCCCCCTGCTCCATGATGTCCCCCAGGGTCGTCTGTGGGCCCTGATACGACGGCGTTGTCTTCGCCGTGTAGACCATGCCGTCCCGCATCACGCCCGCGTTCTCGAAGCCGAACCGGAAAGAGGCGGACAGCTCCCCCAGGCTCTCCGGCAGCTCCTGGGCCTTGATCTGCTCCGCTCCGACAGAGCCCACCGGAAATGTCCCGGCAAAGAAGCCTGCCGCGGAAATCAAAGCCGCCGCACCGACCTTCCACGCCTCTCCGTCTGCCGCATCGACCTTCCGCGTCCCCTCAGCCTCCCTCCGTTCATACCCTGCGGCCCTCTCCTGTCTGGCGCAGTATGCCGTATCCTCTCTACAGGCGAAAATGAATATGCGCCTGCGCCTCTGGGGAAGCCCGTAATCCGCCGCATTGATGACCCGCCATTCCACCGCGTATCCCGCGTCCCGGAAGCAGGCCAGCATGATGCCGAAGTCCCTGCCCCGCTGGCTTGCGGGGGATTTCAGGAGCCTGTCCACGTTTTCCAGCAGCACGAAGGGAGGCCGCTTCACCTCCAGGACCTTGCGGATCGACCACCAGAGGATGCCCTTCTTCCCCTCCAGCCCCCTGGAGGTGGCCAGGGAAGATGCCACGGAATAGTCCTGGCAGGGAAAGCCGCCCACCAGCAGGTTGAAGTCCGGTATCAGGCTCTTGTCCACCTCCTCGATGTCCACATTGGTGGTATCCTGCCCGGCCTTGTCCAGACATGTGCCGAAATGGTACACATAGCAGTCATGGGCGTACTGGGTGTTCTTCTCCGCAGGCTCCCACTGGTTGAACCACACCGTGTTCCATTTTTCTTCCATGGAATGCTCTTCTTCCATGGAATGCTCTTCTTCCATGGAATGCTCTTCTTCCATAGGATGCCCTACTTCCACAGAATGCTCTCCTTCCGTAGGATGCCCTCCTTCCACGGAATGCTCTCCTTCCGTAGAATGCTCTCTTCCCACGGAATGCCCTCCTCCCATGGAACGCGCTCCCCCAATTCTCATATCCTCCGGCCCATGTATGGCATTCAGGCCGCACCGGAAGCCGCCCACCCCCGCAAACAGTTCACAGACAGTCCTCTCCATCGGAGCATTTCCTTTCTTCATCGTATTCGTTCCGTCTTCCGGCTGCAGTCATTCCGCCCCGTCCGACTGGCTCAGCTGAATGTCCAGGATGACCTCCTCGATGGCCCGGACGCATGCATCGGTCTTCTTCAGGATATCCTTCCCCCAGAAATGCATCACGGTCCATCCCAGGAACAGCAGACGCTTGTCGATCTCGCTGTCCCGCTCCATGTTGTTCTGAATCTTATTGACCCAGTATTCCCCATTGTTCCCCTTCTCCACCCTGGGCTTGAGCACTTCCCAGTCCTTTCCGTGAAAGAACTCGCTGTCGCAGAAAATGGCAAGCTTGTACTTCGTCAGGCAGATGTCGGGACTGCCGGGCAGCGCCTTATAGTTCTTCCGGTAGCGGTATCCCTTCTGCCAGAGGGCTTTGCACAGCGCCACCTCAATGGAGGTATTCTTGCCCCGGATATGGCTCATGGTCCTGCTTCTGGTCTCAGTGACATTCTCGAACGTACGCATTTCAAACCTCTTCCGAAACCCTGCGGGCAGCGCTTCTCTGCCGCATCACCTCGTACATCAGTATGGAAGCCGCACAACTGACATTGAAGGAGGACGCATAGGAATCCTCCGCCATGGGAATGGTGCATAACAGGTCGCAGCTGTCCTTAAAGTTCTGGTTCAGCCCCATGGTCTCATTCCCGACCATCAGCATCACGGGCCCTTCCAGATTCACGCTCTGCACCGGATTCTCCTTATGGGCCGTGGTCCCGATCAGCCGGAAGTCAGGGAAATCCCTCTTCACATCCGCCACGAAGCCCCACAGCGCATTGTTGTCCGCCACCCTGACCACAGGCAGCTTGAAGAAAGACCCCATGGCAGACACCACCACATCCGGGTCGTAGAGATCCACCCCATGCCCTGTCATGATCAAAAGGTCCGCCCCCAGGGCGTCGCAGGAGCGTATCATGGTCCCCAGATTCCCCCGGTTGGAGGGCCTGTCGAAGAGGACGATGAAAGGATTGTCCGACAGCAGGCTCCTCTGCAGCTTATCCTCCCGCATCTCTATGACGGCCATGAGCTCGGAAGTGTCCGTCTTGCCGCTGAGCTCCTGCAGAAGCTCCTCCGTCAGCCGGTAGTTCATCTCCGTCCGCACTGTCCGCAGCAGCTTGTCCGCCCAGTCCGACAGCCTTCCGCCGCCAAACACAAAGGACCTCACATGCCATCCCCGGGCCACGGCCTCGTTGATGCTGCGGACGCCCTCCACGAAGAACTCGCCAGCCCTGTAGCGTTTGTTGCGGTTGGTCTTCAATACCTGGAAATGCTGGTATACATTATTGCGTGTGAAAATATCCGTCGTCGCCATTCCTGTCCCCTTCCCCGCCTCCGGGCCCATACGCCCGCATCTCTCCCGTTGCCGCGCCCCTTTCCCATAGGGCTTTGAGAGAGCGCATGCCGCGCATGTCCTACAGTATTGTCATAAAAAGAGGCTGTCACATTCCGGAAAGCAATTGAATCCCCCTTCCTGCAACAGCCCTCTAAAGTCAACTGAATCAGCCCAAACCGCCGCGGCCTTGTTTTGCTACAGGCCTGGCAATCAATAAGCCTTGGCCTCTTCCTCGCCGTTCAGCACCCGCAGAGCGCCCTGTGCCAGCGCCAGCAGTTCGTCCTCGCCGGGATATACGGTGAAGGGCGCGATCCACTCCGCCCGCTCCTTCAGGGCCGCCACCACGTCAGCGCCGTAGGCGATGCCGCCTGTGACGATGATCTGGTCTACCTTGCCGTTCAGCACGCATGCCATGGAACCGATGTCCTTCGCCACCTGCAGCAGGAAGGCCTGCTTGGCCTCGATGGCCTTCTCGTCGCCCCCGTCGGCCTGCTTCGTCACCTCGCGCATGTCATTGGTGCCCAGGTACGCGTTGAAGCCGCCCTTGCCCACCATCTTGCCGTATACTTCCTTCTCCGTGTATTTGCCGGAAAAGCACATTTTAATCAACGCTCCGTTGGGAACGCCGCCTGCCCGCTCCGGAGAGAACGCGCCATCGCCGTCCAGCGCATTGAACACATCGATGACCCTTCCGTTCTCATGGGCGCCCACGGACACGCCGCCGCCCATATGGACCACAATCAGCCGCAGGGACTCATAGGCCTTCCCGATTTCCTTGGCGTACCGCTTGGCCACGGCCTTCTGGTTCAGTGCGTGGAAGATGCTCACTCTGGGGAGCTCGGGCACGCCGGAATACCTGGCGATGGGCATCAGCTCGTCCACCACCACGGGATCCACGATGTAGGAGGGCACGCCGATGGAATCGCCGATTTCCTTTGCCAGGATGCCGCCCAGGTTGGACGCGTGCTGCCCCTGCACCCCTGCCTTTAAGTCCGCCAGCAGCTCCTCGCTGACCGCATAGGTGCCGCCGGGGATGGGCTTCAACATGCCGCCGCGGCCTACCACCACGTTCAGGCTCTTGATGTCGAAGCTCTTGGACTCCAGGAGATCCGTGATGATCTTCTTGCGGAAATCCTTCTGGTCCACGATATTGGCGAACTGGGCTATCTCCTCGGTGGAATGGCGCAGGGTCTCCTCGAACAATAATGTCTCGTCCTCGAACACGCCGATTTTGGTGGAGGTGGAGCCCGGGTTGATGATCAAACTTTTAACAGACATTTCTGTAAATCCTCCTCTTCATGACAAATCTGCATTAAGCGTTCTTCTGAAGCTCCTCTGACACCACGGCCGCCAGGGCGATGGAATTCACCTTGGTCTCGAAGCTGTCCGAGCGGCTGGTGAGGATCACGGGAACCTTGGTGCCGGTGAGGATCCCGCCGTTGCGCATGTTCACCATATGTACGATGGCCTTGTATACCATATTTCCGGCATGGATGTCCGGGAAGAGCAGCACGTCCGCGTCTCCCTGAATCTTCCTGTGGGTAGCGCCCTTGTGCTTGGCAGCCTCCGGGTCGATGGCAAGGTCCAGGGACAGGGGGCCGTCGATGACGCAGCCGGGTATCTGGCCTTCCTCGCACATCTTCGTCAGCTCCGCCGCCTCCACGGTGGCGGGCATCTTGGGATTCACCACCTCCACTGCCGCCAGAGGCGCTATCTTGGGCATCTCTATGCCGCAGGCATTGCACACGGGAATGGTGTTCTGGATGATGTGGGCCTTGTCCTCCAAAGTGGGATAGGTCATGAAAGCCACGTCAGTCAGGAACAGCAGCCTGTCGATGGTGGGCACTTCGAATACCGCCACATGGGACAGGGGCTTTCCTGTGCGCAGGCCAACCTCCTTGTCCAGGACGCTCTTCAAGAAGTCCTTGGTGTCGATCAGGCCCTTCATGTACATATCCGCCTTGCCCTCATGGGCCAGCTTCACCGCCGTCAGAGAAGCCGCGATCATGTCCGGCTCATTGATGATCTCATAGTCCGACAGATCCATGCCGATCTCAGCGGCCACTTCCCTGATCTTCGCCTCGTCGCCCACCAGGATCGCGTCCGCGATCCCCCTGGCCTTCGCCTCCTTCACGGCCTCTAAAACCGCGGAATCCTGTGCCACAGAGACGGATACCGTCTTCTTCGCGCACTTCTTGACCCTTGCCATAATGTCGTCAAAACCCTGTTTCATTTCCTGTCTTCTCCCTTTCTGCCCTGACGGGGCATGTTCTTTTTGTCTGATCGTGTTCTGGCTGTCCGCTTTTGGACGCAAAACGATAACCGGATGCGTTCCGGTTGCATGAAAAATACACTTAGATTGCTTTTCTTATTAAAAATAATAGCACACGGACCGGCAAAATGCAAGAGTGAAAGGCATTGACTATGTCCCGGAAAAGCAGTAAACTGATATGTGGGATTCAAAATCCTAAAATATTTGTGCAAAAAAGGAGATGTCATTATGTACGAAATGAAACCCGAGTATTATACGGGAATCGAAGCCATCGACCAGGAGCATTCCCGGCTGTTCGACATGGCGCAGGAGACCCAGGACCTGCTGGGAGACAACCTTCTGTATGACAAGACGGAGAAGCTGAACAGCCTGATTTCAGAGCTCATCGATTACACCAAGACCCATTTCGCCCATGAGGAAGATTATATGAGAAGCATCCGGTACGCCGGAATCGACGGACACATGGCCCTGCACCGCAGGTTCGAGGACAGCCTGATGCAGTTCGACCCAGACGCCCTGGAGGACATAGAGAAGCAGGACGAAATCGTGGAAAAGCTCCTGGGCTTCCTGATCACCTGGCTCATAGACCATATCCAGAGAGTGGACATGGTGTACGCAAACTCAGTCAGGCAGTAGAAAAGCAAAAAAGACGCTCTGTACATACAGACGCCGGCGCTTCTCATTGAGGCGCCGGCGCTTCCCTGTCCATGATGAACTGCAGAAACTGTCTGGTCCTGGCTTCCCTGGGCGACTCGAAGATCTCCTCCGGCCTGCCCTCCTCCACCACCAGCCCCTGGTCCATGAATACCACATGGCTGGCCACGTTCCTGGCGAACTGCATCTCGTGGGTCACAATCAGCATGGTCATGCCCTCCGCGGCCAGATTCCGCATCACGTTCAGCACCTCGCCCACCAGCTCCGGGTCCAGCGCCGACGTGGGCTCGTCGAAGAAGATCACCTCCGGCTCCGTGACGATGGCCCTGGCGATGGCCACCCGCTGCTGCTGCCCGCCGGACAACTGATGGGGATAGGCGTCCGCCCGATTCGCCAGGCCCACCTTCTCCAGGGCCTTCAGTCCGGCGCTCCTGGCCTCATCCTTCGGCACCTTCCGCGCCACCACCAGGCCTTCCGTCACATTCTGGAGGGCAGTCTTGTTCCGGAAGAGATTGTAATTCTGGAACACGAAGCCCGTCTTCTTCCGCAGCGCGGCAATGTCCTTCCTGCCGATGGCATTCAACTGATAATGGACCCCGTCGAATATCATCTCTCCCTCTTTCGCCCGCTCCAGGAAATTGATGCACCGCAGGAGGGTGGTCTTCCCGGAGCCGCTGGGGCCGATCACGGTCACCACGTCCCCCTTCTCCACCTTGATGTCCACTCCCCGGAGAACTTCCATGTCCCCGAAGGATTTCTTCATATTCTTGATTTCCAGCATACGCACTCCTCAATCTGTGACCGCCGATCTATCGGCATGGATTCCCGGACAATCATTGCCCGATGCCCGGTCAGTATGTCTTCATCCGCTTCTCGCAGTAAGTCTGCAGCTTCGTCAGCACCGTGCAGAACAGCAGGTAGACAAAGGCCACCTCGCAGTATATGGCCATGACCTCAAGGCTGTTGGCCGCTATGCGCTGCCCTGCCAGGAACATCTCCACCACCGTGATGTTCGCGGCCAGGGACGTATCCTTCACCAGCCCGATCAGGGAATTGCTAAGGGGCGGGAAGGCCGTGCGCAGGGCCTGGGGCAGGACGATCCGCCCCATGATCTGCAGATAGTTCATCCCCACGCAGTACCCCGCCTCTATCTGCCCCACGGGCACCGCCTCGATGGCGGCCCGGACGGTCTCGGAGGCGTAGGCCCCTGTATTAAAGGAAAATACGATGATCGCCGAGGGGATGGCATCCAGTATGATCCCTACGCTGGGCAGCCCGTAGAATATCACGAAGAGCTGCACCAGCAGCGGCGTCCCCCGGATGATCCACACATAGATCCTGGCGATCTGCTTCACCACCGGGATGTTGGCCACCTGCACCATGGCCGTGAGCAGGGCGATGATTAGCCCCAAAGAAAACGACACCAGTGTCAGTGGAATCGTGACCCGTATCCCGGGCAATAATATCTGCCAGAAGGAATCCAGCAGTAGCTGCCAAACCCGTTCATTCATGATACCGCCTGCCTTCTTTCTTCCTTAATCCGTACTTTCGTTCCTCTGGTTTTGCGCTTAATCCTTCGCGCCTATTCCTGGCTGGTGACATCCATGCCGAAATATTTCTCGGACAGCTCCTTCAATTCTCCGGAGGCCCGCAGCTCGTCAATGGCCTCATTGATAGCTTTCAGCAGCTCCTCGTTCCCCTTCTTCACAGGGACAAGGGAGGAGGAGGCATCCTCCGTCAGGGCCACCACCTTCACGTCCGCATCGGGATTCTTCTTCAGATAATCGGAAAAGGCGGTCTCCACGTTCAGGGTGGCGTCAGCCCTTCCCGTGAGCAGGAGATCCACGGTCTGCGCCACCGCGTCCACGCTCACCAGCTCCGCGCCGTATTCTTCCGCCATCTTGCCCCAGCTGCTGGTCAGGTTCTGGGCCGCCTTCTTCCCGGCCAGATCCTCGAAGGTCTTGATTTCCTCATTGTCGCCCTTTACCATCAGCGCGCCGTGGATATAGGTGTAGGGCTGGGAGAAATCATATTTCAAAGCCCTCTCGTCGGAGTACTCCACCTCATTGATTACGGTGTCAATCCGCCCGGCGTCCATGCTGCTGAACAGGGAGTCCCATTCCGCCTCGAAGAACTCGGCCTCCACGCCCAGCTTCTCCGCGATTTTTTCTCCCACTTCCACGTCGAAGCCCACCAGCTTGCCGTTCTCGTCGTGGTAGCTGTTGGGGGAATAGGTGCCCTCGGTGCCGATGACGATTTTGCCCGCCTCCAGGATTTTCGCCAACTGGTCGCCTCCCTGGGAGGCCTCCCCATTGTCCGCTGCCGCTTCGCTTCCAGCGTCCGCGCTGCTCTCCTCCGCACCGCTCTCAGCGTCCGCACTGCTCTCCCCCGCTCCGCTTCCGGCCTCGCTATCAGCGTCCGCGCCGCTCTCCGCCTGGGAGGTCTCCTCGTTGCCCGCGCCGGACCCTTCCCCCGCGCTCTCTTTGCCGTCCCCGCCGCAGCCTGCCAACAGGCATGCCGCCATAATGGCAGGCGCAGCCGTCATTCCCAATTTCCACAGTCTGTTCTTCCTCATCTTTTCCATTCCTTTCCTGATACCTTTTTCAAGCCTCCCCGGAAACCCAGGAGCCTGTCCTCCCTGCCGCCCGCAGGCGGGGCCGTCGGCCGCTCCGTGTTCCGAACAAAGACATTGTACCATAACCCTCTCCACATGGCAAATACTTCCGGCCAATCCATCCGCATATGTCTCGGCTGCGGTCGCCCGGTTCCGCCCAGCGCTGTCCCCCCGCAGATATGTGCCTGTCAGCCCGGTCGGGACGGGCACGGCACATATCGCTGTCCGCCATGGCCCCGCGCAGGTATGTGCGCGTCATGCCGTTGTAGGCGGCGGGACCGTGGACAGCAGGCGGATATGGATTGAATTCCGTAACATTATATATGCTGCGCCGGAATATGTCAACCCAACGGAGGTCTTGCATTTTAGGCGAAACTGAGATATAGTAAATATAAGAAGCAAGCGAAATCGCTAAGCAGTATAAGTCGCTTTACGAACAGGACAAAGGAGTCAGAGAGCATGAATTCATTCGATATCATTGGCCCCGTCATGGTAGGCCCCTCCAGCTCCCACACAGCGGGAGCCGTCAAAATCGGTAACATTTCACGCAAGCTGCTGGGCACGCCGGTGAAAAAGGCGGACGTCCTTTTCCATGGCTCTTTTCTCGCCACAGGCAAGGGCCACGGTACGGACAGAGCCCTGGTGGCAGGGCTTTTGGGCTTTCCGGTGGACGATCCCCGGATTCCGGACAGCTTCCGGTACGCCGAAGAGGCAGGGATGGAATACCGTCTGTCCGGCATCGACCTGGGGGACGTGCATCCCAATTCGGTGAAGCTGCGCCTGCACGGAGGCGAAGGGCAGAAAATCGAAATCGTGGCGGCTTCCGTGGGCGGCGGGGCCATCCGGGTCACGGAGATCGACGGGCTGCCCGCCAATTTCTCCGGCGACTATCCCACCCTTGTGGTGAACAATCTGGACCAGCCGGGGCATGTCACGGAAATCACCTCCATGCTGAGCCACAAGTCCATCAATATCGCCACCATGCAGCTTTACCGCTCCTCGAAAGGCGGACATGCCGTCATCGTGCTGGAATGCGACCAGGAGGTGCCCGCGGACGCCATCCGCTGGCTGGCCCATCTGGAGGGCATCCTGAAAGTGACCTATCTGGGGCTGGCCGAATAGTCCGCCTGAAACATGCAGCAAATTACAGCGAAAGACTGTCGGCCATGTATGCCCGCCATGGGCAGGTTTGTGAATTCCGGCGGTCTTGCGCATACAGATCGGAGGAGAATCATGTATCAATCGTTCCAGGATATCATCGACATAGAGAAAGAGACCGGAAAAAGCTTCTGGGAAATCGTCCGGGACAATGACTGCCGGGAGATGGAGATCACCGAGGAGGAGGCTTTCCGGCGGATGCAGGCCATGTATCTGGCCATGGGGGAGGCGGACGCTTCCTACGACCCGGCCCTGTCCTCCGCCAGCGGCCTGGTGGGCGGGGACGGCGAGAAGCTGGCCGCCGCCCGCCGGAAGGGCAGCCTGCTGTGCGGCTCCTTCCTGGGGATGGTGATGGAGAAGGCCGTCAAGATGGGCGAGTCCAATGCCTGCATGAGACGTATCGTGGCGGCCCCCACCGCGGGCTCCTGCGGCGTGCTCCCGGCAGTGTTCCTGTCCCTGGAGGAGGAAAAGGGCTATTCCAAAGAAGAGATGGCGAAAGCCCTCTATGTCAGCGCAGGCATCGGCGGCATCATCGCCCAGCGGGCCTCCGTGTCCGGGGCCGCGGGAGGCTGCCAGGCCGAAATCGGCGCGGCTTCCGCCATGGCGGCGGGAGGCGTGGCCTTCCTGCTGGGCGGGGACGGCGAGGCAATCGCCCACGCGGCGGCCCTGGCCATGAAGAACCTCCTGGGCCTTGCCTGCGACCCTGTGGCAGGGCTGGTGGAAGTGCCCTGCGTGAAGCGCAATGTCATCGGGGCCGTCAACGCCCTCACCTCCGCGGATCTGGCAAATGCCGGGATACGCAGCAAAATACCCCCTGACGAGGTCTTCGACGCCATGCGCAATGTGGGCAGGATGCTGCCGGAGGACCTGCGGGAGACAGGAAAGGGCGGCCTTGCGGCCACCCCCACAGGCATCGCCTTCCGGGAAGGCCTGAAGACCTTCTAGCCAATCATATGCAATATCATCCAGGCGCATCGGAGGCATCCTCCGGTGCGCTTTCCGGTGCGGGCAGGAAGGTCTGGTACAGCTCCACCTGGTCGTAGATGCAGGTCCAGGTGCTGGTGGAGCCTGCGGTGACGCACAGGTATTCCTTCCCCTCCTCGTCGCGCCCCAGGCTGGCGGCACAGCTGCCGGACTGGTCCACATAGCCCGTCTTGGCGCACAGCACCTCCCCGTGGGTGTCCTTGTCCTCGATCCGGCGCAGGAACCAGTTGGAGATCAGCAGCCCCTCGGGATGCTCTTCCGTCAGGGAGGTGGTGTAGGTATGGGCAGCCATCACTTCCCTGCAGAAGGGGTTGTCCACAGTTGCTTTTAAAATGACAGCCATGTCATATGCAGTGGAATAATGGGCCTCATCGTAGACCCCCACGCAGTTGGTGAAGTGGGAGGTCTCCCCCAGCCCCATCTGCACCAGCTTTTCATTCATCAGGTCCACAAAGGCCTCATGGGAGCCTGCCACATAGATGGCCAGCGCCAGCGCGGAGTCCGCCCCCGAGGGCAGAATCGTGCCGTAGAAGAGGTCCCTCACCGTCACCTCCTCGTCCAGCGCATAGCCAGTATTGCTGCAATCGTTTACAAAGCTGTAGTCCGTGATGTCAATGGTGATGGTGGCTGTCTTCTCCAAATCCTCCGCCGTCAGGTGCTCCGCCGCCACCAGGATCGTCAGCATCTTGGTCATGGAGGCGGGGTTCATCCTTGTATAGGCCTCCTTCTGGGCCAGAATCTCCCCGCTCTGGGCATCGATGAAAACGCCGTATTCGCTCAATATGGTCTCCGAAAAGCCCGCCGTGGCCTCTGTCATGCCGAACACAGCGTTCTGGGGCGGTATCGCGCCCCCCAAGGGCTCCGGCGTGGGGACGGGCTCTGGCTCCGCCGTCTGCTGGGCCGCCTCTGTCTGTCCTGCCTCCTGAGACGGGAAGCGCAGGCGCGGGGAATAGGCTTCGCCCGCCGCCATGACAGTCCCTCCCGCTGCGTGACAGGACTTCCGGCGCTGGGCAGAGTCCGCCCCTTGCGTCTTCTGATTGTCGGCCGTCAGGCTGTCCTCGTCGTTTTCCCTGTCCCCTCCTGTCCCATCGCCTCTCTGGTTGGCCTTGTCCTTGCTGTCCTCTTCTGTCCCGTCGGCTGTCAGGCTGTCCTCTCCTGTCCCGTCGCCTCCCCGGTCGGCCTTGTCCTCGCTGTCCTCCCCTGTCCCGTTGCCTCCCCGGTCGGCCTTGTCCTCGCTGTCCTCCCCTGTCCTGTGGGCTTCCTGGCTCTCCTGCAATGCCCCGCCCCGTCCGTTGTCCTTGTGGGTCAATGCCGCGGCGCCGAATCCAATACCTATTCCCACCGCGATCGCCATGCCGGCCATCACCGGAATGCCCCATTTATACAGCAGCTCCCGTCTGTGTTTCTCCCGCTTCATCTCTTCCAGCCGCGCTCTGCGCCGGGCCTGCCGTTCTTCTTCCGTTTCCATCTATGTCAAAACATCCTTTCTTATTCCAATTCAATAGGCATACTTCCCATACCCTTCCGGCGGCACAAATCGTATCACTGAATGCGGCCCGCAATTTTGTATCCGGATATGGTTTCCCCGATTTCCGTTTCCTGTACTTATCCCGGCTCCGCGGACGTCCGTCCACGGCCCAGTCCTGTCGCCTCTCTAGCAGCTAAGTCCCGAAGCGGCCCTCCAGCTCATGAGCCGCTCCTCAAATTGACCGTAAAAGTCCCGCCCTGTGTCATATTCTTCCATATAAAATGTCTGCAGCATCAGCAGGTTCAGGCGCTTCGCCTCCTCCAGATCCTCCGCTCCCGCCACCTTCTCCTCCAGGGCATTCAGCAGCGAATGCCACTGGCAGATGAACGCATGGTTCCTGCCCTGGTCCGGGGTATCGATCCACTTGCTCACCTTCACCTTCGTGCGCCCGGCCTCCCTGCACTCCCCTGTCTGGAGGAAGTATCTGAAATCGCCGTTCTCGTAGAACCGCCCCAGCGGGAACAGGCGGCAGATGCCGGGCCTGTATGCGTGGATGCCGCAGCGGCCCTCCCCGTCCAGGAAAGCGCAGCGCTCTTCCTCCCCCGCCATCTTCATGTTCGGCAGAATGACTCCATCGGTCACGCTCAGCTCCACGGTCTCCTCAGCCAGCAGCTGCGCCAATGTCTTCCCCAGCCCCTGCCGGAGGCGGTAGATGTCATAGGGATCCAGCAGGACGGAATTGCCCATGCCCGTGCAGCATTTGTGGCAGCCCTTACAGCCATGGCAGTCTGCCTTCACCATGTCGTTGCCGCCGTACAGACGCCCGTCGGAGATTTCTTCCAGAGTGACATTCCGCTTCACTTTCCCTTACCATGCCTTTCCGCCGCCCGCAAATTCCAGTCCTGCAAAAAATCGACTCTTCCGGTCAGCACAATATTGGAGATTGTGACAAAAAACACCCTCAAAACATGTCACAAGTGTCATTTTTTGTCAAAGGCCCTGCGCCTCCTGTGTTCTCTGTAATCTAATTGAATCTTGCCCAAAACCAGATAAACGGCATGACTGGCTCTGCTGTTCGACTGGCAAAAATTATATGCCGTTTATATATTATGTCACCATTTCATGACATATATCTGTCTC
>CAMQOJ010000050.1 GCA_947003375.1 uncultured Lachnospiraceae bacterium | reverse complement strand
TCTTCGTCGGCAGCGTCAGATGTGTATAAGAGACAGGAAATACGCCAATGGCTTTCCACCCCCGGCCAAATCCACCCTTTCCCGGCTACAGACTTCCACCAAATTGCCCCGACTTCTTCCCAGTCTTTTTATCACCCGGAACGCCTCATTCTCCCCAAGGCCGAGGGCACTGTCCGCCTCTATCGCGATCAGCCCGTCCTCCTCCGACGGCACAGCCGGACAGATGTCCGCAGAACCGCCCACATCCTGCGTCTTCCCGCATCCATCCGCCCTGTCCCTTCCATCGGATCCGCTGACAGGAAGAGCCAGGCTCGGACTCCGGACAGCCTGCTCTGAAACCGGAACAATCCGGACCGGGATACACACAGTCCTGCCCTCTCCCACGCTTTCCACCAGAATCTCTCCCTGCCGCTCCATACCGGGACCGCAAGGCCTTAAGCAGACCCGCAGCTCCGTCCCCGCCTCCGCTTTCAGGCAATGGGGCGCAAATGCCGCAGGCTCCCCACTCCCGGCCAGATCCGCACCGGCAATCTCCAGCCATTCCGGCACCTGTACCTGAACCTCCAGTTTCCCTCCGCCGGTATTCCCGATTTCAATCCACTTCTCCTGAACCTGACCGAAAACCAGCTCCCCCGCTTCATTCCACACATCTACCCGCATCCGCGGCGTTCCCGATATGGCGAGGGGCGGCGTACAGACGGGCATCATGGCGGCCCGCGGCGGCGGATACCCCTCCGGATTGAGGATTCCGTCCCATTTCCCCTCCGCCATGACGGCATTATAGTAACGGATCATCCTGCGCCTGACATCCTCAAACTCTCTGGACTTCGCCGTATACAGCGCGGCCGCCTGCATATTCCCCCTCTCATACATCAAAGTGCTCCTGTCCCCGTAATAATAGGCCAGATTGGTAAAATATCCCGCGTGGATCCGCATGAGCACCAGCTGATAAAAAGCGTCCCGCTCCTGCTTTGGAAGATTTTCATACAGCGCATTCCCCCGTCTGAACAGTTCCTCGTATTTATGGATACGTCCTGCCGCCTCATCGCCGTAGGCGGTCTGGGAGAAAGCGTCATAATCCATGTTCTCCAGCTTGCGCACATTGGTAAGCTGGGCAAAATCATGCAGAAGCTCCGCCACCTCCCTGCCGATATCCCCTGTGAACATCCTGTCTGCCCAGTCCGCCGTGAAAGCCTCTACGTCCCGGGTCAGCCCATCTTCTTTTCCGATTTCCCATGCCAGGCGCAGGAAGAAAGTGACCTCCTGCTCCAGTGGCTTGATGGCGCCGGTATTCAACACCCAGAGTTTGCGTATGCCCTCATCCCAGGCTTTCTGCAGCTCATTGCGGGTATGGGCCAGCGGGATGGAGCAGAGGAACACATAGGACATGCCGGGAGGCGCCCAGTAGGAATTGTGATAATAGATTCCGTTCCCTCCTGCCCTTTTCTGCTCCTGTTTTGAGGGAAAGCGCCTGATATAGCCGTAATTGTCATTGGCCCATACCAGAGTCATGTCCTCGGGAACCTGAAGCCCATTGTCGTACAGCTCCAGCACTTCCTTGTAAGGAATGAAAGTCATCATGGGCAGCCCTCCCAGAGTTTCCTCCAGAATCTTCCTCTGGTCATGGATAATCCGCTCCAGCAGCTCCACCTTGGCCCTGCGCTTCTCCTCCGGCGGCTTTCCGGCCAGTTCCTTAGTCTCGAAGCCGGAATCATGGATTCCCCGCATCCCCAGGGTATAGCAGACCTCGAAATCCTGATTCTGCTCCACGCTCTCCCGCCAGTACTCCTGCAGGATTTCCCGGTTCCTGCCCTCGATGGAATAATCATAGACCGCATCGGTATAGCCCTTTTTCTCAATCCAGGGAATCCACTCCCTGTTGTTGGAGCGCATCAGCATGTCGCAGTGGGAGGTTCCCGCCACGATTCCCATCCGCTCCGCCAGAGCGCCGTTTTCGGGAGAAAGATTAAAAGAATTCACATGCATGGCAGGCCAGATGTAATTGGCTTTCAGGCGCAGCAGCAGCTCGAACACCTTCTCATAGGTCCTGATGCCGATGGTGGGCTCCCCCATATATTTCTGCACCCAGGCTTCCAGCTCCTCCTCGTCATTGATGAAGATTCCCCTGTACTCCACAGAGGGCCAGTCCGTCATCTGATATCCCTCCTGCAGACAGATTTCCTCCTTCGTCCTCACCGGCACGTCCGCCCAGAAGTACCAGGGGGATACGCCCAGACGTTCGCAGAATTCGTAAATTCCGTATACCGTTCCCCGCCTGTCCGTTCCGGCTATCACCAGCTGTCCGTCCTTTACGCGAATCTGATAAGCCTCTTTTCGCAGATTTCCCGCTTCGTCTGTCAAGGCCTCTGTATCCGCCAGCTTTCGGACGGTTTCCGAGGCTCCTATGGTACCGATCCATATCACTGCCGGATCCCGGACGCAGTCTGCCCGCTGCCCCTCCGTCCCGTCTGTCACCGGCATCTCCCCATCCGTCTGCGGCCGTGTCCTGTCTCCTCTGTTCCCGCACCAGAGGACACGCAGCCCATCCAGCACCCTGCCCAGATCCGTCTCCAGATTGCCCGCCGCAATCTTCACGGCCTCCGATTCCGTCTGTTCCATACAGATAAGAACCGTTCCCTGTGCTTTCATCCTGAAAACCATACTTCTACCTCCCTCACTGTTCTCCCCGATACTGTCCGGGAGTCTTCCCTGCATACTTTTTAAACCTCCGCATGAAGACATGGTCATCTTCATACCCCACTGCCATGCTCACCTCTTTTACCCGCATATCCGTGTTCCGGAGCAGCTCCTTGGCATACTCCATGCGGATCAGCGTCAGATAGTCCGAGGGGCTCATTCCCATTCCGCTCTTGAATTCCACCGCCAGCGTAACGGGGCTGATTTCCAGATAATCCGCAAGTGCACTCATGTTCAGATCCGCATTGCGGAAATTCTCCTTCATGTATGCCACAGCCCTCTCAGCCAGCTCCGACAGATCCTTTCTGCCGGTCTGGCGGACCTGCATCAATTCCCGGCATACATCCCGCAGGAAATCGTTAAATTCCTGCATGGTCAGGCATTGGGACAACGTAAAGACATTGTAGATATCTTTGAAATCCGTTTCACCTATGTTCCACTCCGACACCAGCATATGTATGATATCGTTATACAAAAGCCGGAAAGCCAGAAGCGTATAGCTCTCCTTTTTCACATGCTGGCAGATTTCCTCCACGATTCCCTCCGCCTCCTCTTTTTCTCCCATACGGATTGCATTTTTCAGCCTCTTCAGATAAGCCTCCGGCAGGAGGTTGATCTTTTTCGTGGCAGCCAGATTCTCATAGCGGATAATCTCGCCGTTATCCATCAGGAAACGATTGTCATAAGCCGCGTCCGCCTCCAGGTAGGCCTCCGAAGCCTCTTCAAATCTTTCATGCCGCCTACTGACCGCCATCAGAAATTCCTCGCAGTACTCCCTGCCGATGCCGAACATAGTCCCCTCCATCTGCGCAAGGGTTTCCCCATCATCCGCAAACAGCACGAACAGCCTCTGGTTATTGCTCACCAGATCCATGCCATATCCATCGATTCCATCCGCCCTGTTCACCTCTCTCAGCATTTTCTCATGAGCCTTGATCTCATTGCTGTTTCCCCGGTCTCCCATCAAAATAACTGTGAAAAAACGATAATCCGCCCGTAGTTCCGCTTTCCGCGCCATTTCCTCCATGCTGCCCCGGTCTTTATATTCATTCCTGACAAACCCCAGCAGGAACTTTGTCCTGCGCAGGGCGGCGCTTTCTTTCTCCGCCTCCCTGCTGCTCTCCTGCAGCAGGCGGATGCCGTTCTCTATCCTGTTCAGATTATAGTAGGAATCCTCGTCATCATGCAACAGGATATTGATATTTTTTACCTTTTGGGACAGGGTCCTGCCCAATACGGCTACGGCGCAGGATGCCGGAATGCTGCAGGTCAGGAGCAGAAGCAGGATGCCCCACTGCTGGTTCATGATTTTGTCATAGAACACTTCCATGGACTGCAGGCTGCAGTACAGGATTCCGCTTTCCCCTCTGCTCACGGACAGAAGATACTCTTTTCCGTCTATCTTCACCCTTTCCTGTCCGTCTTCCATGCCCTTTGCTTCTTCCGGCAGTTCTCCGTCCCCGATTCCCTCCATTCCCCGCCTCACAAGAAGCTGTCCGTCATACAGGAGATAATTCAGCCTGTCCTGCCCCTCTCCGCCGTAAAGCAGGTCGTCATAGTAGGAACCGCCTACCACAAAGGCGATGTTGCTGTAATACTTGGGCACCACCGGACAGATATAGATTACCACGTCACTTCTTCCGCGCAGAAAGGATATGGTCATGTAGCCGTCCACATCCTGCTCCGGCAGGGCCGCCATCTCCTTGTGCTCCCGGTAGAGAAATTCCCTGAACTCCTCTTCCGACGTCCGATCCAGCAGGATGCCGTCCGAAAAAAAGCGCTCCACATCCGCGGAAGTCTTGTAATCATAAATATATCTGTCTTCCCGGTATATGTAAAAGATATCGCTGATGCACTGGCTCACCAGGGCATATTGATAGAGCCTGTCCTTCAGCTTCAGGCTCTTTTCCGGCTGTTCATCCAGCCGGAAAGCCCTGATGTCCGCAGACAATCCCATCTCCAGCGCGATTTCATCGAAAACGCGCATATCATTTTCATGGCGCTCCGCCAGGGAAGACAGCTGAATCCTGTTCGAGGAAAGGAAGTCGCTGTAAATCGTCCGATAATAAAACCGGTACAGATACCCCCCCAGAATCCCGATGATCAGCACCATGACCGTGCTGAATGCCAGGATATAGCCAAAGACGCTTTGATTCTGAAGCCTCCTGATTATTTTCTGTAAAATCCCTTCCCGAATCCTTTTCTCCATTGCCTCCCTCTTCCCCCTGCGCCTGAAACACAGGTAGTCCTGACACTTCCCATGTCAGGACTATGCTCTGTTTTTATTCTATTGCAGTTCTGACTCAGTCAAGATCCATCTGGTCAATGGCATCCTGGAAAATCTTCAGATAACTTTCTATATCCATGCCCTCGAAAAGCTTCACGAACGCATCCCAGTTCTCATCCGTCACACCCTGGGTGATGAAATTGGCCATATTTTCCTTTACCGCGTTTGCAATATCGGTCTCTTTCAAGTCAATCTGCTGCAGCTGCTCCGCTGTCAGGGGAGCCAGACGCAGATAGTCGTTGGAGTACTTCTGAATCATGCCGGCCTCGTCATAAATTCTACAGTATTCCGTCTTCTCCACGCGCTGCTCCGGCATGTTGAAAGTTTCGGAGAGATATTTTCCCGGTCCGAAGAACAGGGTATTGCAGTCCAGGAAGTTCTTCACATCGATGGAGCCGTCCATGGTAGGATCGATTTTGCCGTTTTCCGCATTATACTCCCATCCCATTCCCTGGTCTTTGGCATTCTGTTCTCCGTAATACAAAGAGAACATCGTCTCTGTCTCCATCAGAGCGTCCAGCCACCGAAGGCTTTCCGCCACATGTTCATTCGTTACCGTAAGGAATGCGCCGGGTCTGGCCATTTCAATATAACGGAGCAGGCTGCCGTCTCTGCCCTGAGGTCCTTTGGGCATATAGAGCACACAGTCTTTTGCGATACCGTCATCGAATCCCATGGCTTTCAGACGCCAAACCGTAAAGAATCCTACGTTTCCTTCCTTATATTTCGCCTCAATGGTATTTCCGTCCTGAGAAATCACCTCCGGATCGATCAGCTCCTCTGTGTAGCACAGATTCAGCCATTCCATACACTCTCTGAAGCCTTCCTGAGTGGCGGCAAACTGTACCTTTTTGTCATCATCGATGTAAATCCATTTGCTGGAATCGCAGGGAATGCCGAACATGGGCAGCATATAGCGCACACCGTAATATCCCGCGTCCAGTCCCATCTCCAGGGGGATCTCGTCCGCTTCCCCGTTTCCGTTAGGATCGTCTGTCTTGAAAGCCCGCAGCACATCCGTCAGCTCCTCCAGACTGGTGGGCGTGGACAGCTGCAGATTGTCAAGCCAGGTCTGGTTGATGAAGAAATGGGCATAGGTGCTGATATCCTGTCCTACAAGATAACCTATGGAATAGGTGTGTCCGTCAGATGCCACCAGACCGCTGGTAGGATCGGAATCCTCCATGGCGATACGCTCTGTGTAGTTGGGCATGTACTTCTCCAGCTTGTCCTCCAGAGGAATCAAAATCTGCTGGGTCACACCGTACTCCTCGTCATCCACGCTGCCATTGGGCGCCAGAATAATGTCCGGATACTCCCCGGAAGCGAACATCAGGTTCAACTTCGTATCCCAGTCCGAAGCTTTAAGCACTTCCCATTCCACATGGATTCCCGTCTGTTCCTCCAGTCTCGCCAGAGCAGGCATGTCATCAGTGGAAGTCAGGGAATCCGAATCGCGGATGGCAAGCATTACCTTCAGGGTAATGGGTTCATTCACAATGGGAAAACCTGTCTCATTGAAACTGCCGCCGGATGCCGCTTCTCCGCCGCCGTCCTGCTGTTCCCCGTTCTGCTGTTCCCCATCCTGCTGCCCGTCCCCATCCTGGGCCACGGATTCAGGCTTTTCGCCCTCTCCGCCGCAGCCTGTGAGCGCCGTGGCCGCCAAAGAGGCTGCCGTCAACAGTGCAATCGTCTTTTTCTTCATGAATTAATCCTCCTTTTTATCATAACACATATGTGCAATGAATTCACTTATTTTTGACATTATCCTTTCAAAGAACCGATCATGACGCCCTTCTCGAAATATTTCTGCATAAATCCGTAAAGAATGACCACCGGTCCCGTGGCGACTACGATGATGCAGTATTTTGCCACATTGGCCACTCGCATGGCCTCACTCATGCTCTCCATATTGTCCGCCATGGACATCATGTAATCGCCGGATTTATCCACCTGCAAAGTAGCCAGAATCTCGCGCAGGATGGTCTGCAGCGGAAGGAGATTCCTGTCCCTTAAGTACACAAGCCCTGTGAAATAATCATTCCATTTTCCCACGCCGTAGTACACAGCCAGAACCGCGATAATCGTCTTGCTCAGCGGCAGCACAAGCCGGAAGAAATACTGGAAATGGCTGGCTCCGTCCAGCATGGACGCCTCATACAGCTCATTGGGGATACTGGACTGGATATAAGTCCTTGCCACCATCAGATTCCATACGCTCACACATCCCATCAAAATGATGACCAGCGGCGTATTGTACAGATGGACGTCCCTCATTACCAGGAACGTGGGAATCAGACCGCCTCCGAAAAACATGGTAAATACGAAGTAGAAATTGATAAGCCCTTTCCCCTTGAACTTCGGTCTCGACAGCGTATAGGCCGCCGACAGTGTCACCGCGATGCTGAGCACCACACTGGTGAACGTGTAGATAATGGAATTCCCATAGGAATGTATCAGTTCGCCGTACTTGAAGACGGCTTTGTATCCCATCAGCGAGAAGTCCACAGGATGCCAGATTACCTCTCCCCTTATGATGGCATCCGGATCCGAGACCGATGCGATGATTACCAGGTACAGCGGGTACAATATGATGAACATGACCAAAATCCATATCATAGTATTGACAATGTGAAATATCCGATTTGCCATACTCAGCTTTTTCTTTTTTCCGATCATCTTCCCCGTCACCTCCTTTAGAATAGTCCTACATCTGTAGTCTTCTTTGAAATCTTGTTGACTCCCATAATCATGACGAAATTGATCAGGTTGATAAACAATCCTATGGCCGCCGTGTAGGAGAACTGGCCGCTTCCCAGACCCACATTATAGACATAGACGCCGATGATGTCCGAAGTCGGGATATTGCCTGCCGTCTGCATGACCAGCGCTTTATCCGTATTGCTGCTCAAGAGCTTACCGCAGTCCAGGATGAATACCATCATAATCGTAGGCATCAGGCTGGGGATATCAATGTAGCGTATCTTCTGCCAGATGCTGGCGCCATCGATTTCCGCCGCCTCGTACAGGGACTGATCGATTCCCGACAATGTGGCGATATACAGAATCGTTCCGTATCCCGCCCCCTGCCATATTCCCGACAGGATGTAAATCGTCCGGAACGCCCCGGCATCAGCCATATAGTCAATGGCCCGAAACCCCATGGCCTGCCTGACTACATTGAAGATGCCGCTGGTAGGAGACAGGAATATGTACAGCATGCCTGCCAGGACTACTGTAGATATGAAGTACGGCACATAAATCGTCGTCTGGATGAAGCGCTTCTTTCTGTCCCCCCGAATCTGATTCAGCAAAATCGCCAGGATAATCGGGATAGGGAAACTCCACAATAAATTGTAGATATTCAATAGAAACGTATTCAACAGCAGACGCTTGAAGTAGTAAGCCTCAAAAAATGCCTTGAAGTGCTTCAATCCCACCCACGCGCTCCCCCAGATACCACTGACAGCCTTGTAATCCTTAAAGGCAATCTGTATACCATACAGGGGCAGATAGTGGAACACAAAGAAATAAATGATTGCCGGAAGAATCAGCACATATAGCTGCCAGTTATTCTTCCAATACTCTTTCCCCACCACACCCTTACGCTTGTGCGGAGACTGTTTTGCCGGAGCGGTACTCGCTCCTCTTTTTACTCCCATACGCTTTCCCATCCTTTCTTGTGGATTTGTATGATTCCAGCGTAGCGCATCCTCGTTTCCAAGGTAAAGTGACTAAATTTTTGTCACGCCTAAAAAGGCGTCATCTGCATGTGGCACATGCAGATGACGCCTTTTTTCTCCTCTTTTCTCCTATATGACAGCCCTGACACATCATTCTGTCAATGTACTAAAATTTTGCCACCTTGACAAATCCGCTCCACATATCCTTTTACGATTGCTGTCATTTCATCAAATCTTCCTTCCGAAACCAGCCTTCTGTCCACCAGATTTCCACCGATGCCAAGCCCGGCGGCTCCCGCGTCCAGGAAAGCCTTCGCGTTCTCCTCGTCCACACCGCCCACCGCCATCAGCGGGATATGTCCCAGCGGGCCCTTCAAAGCCCTGAAGTAATCCGGCCCCACCGCAGAGGCTGGGAAGATCTTCACGAAGTCCGCTCCCGCCCCGTAAGCCTGGCAGACCTCCGTAGGAGTGAACGCTCCCGGCATAGTCACCAGCCCCAGACGGCCAGCCTCTTTTATGACATCCGTGTCAACATTTGGCGTGATGATATATTCCGCCCCGGCGTCATATGCCAGGCGAAGCTGCTCCAGCGTAAGGACGGTTCCCGCCCCCACGCGCATTTTTCCGCCCAGACGCTGTACAATGTCTCTGATGCCCTCAACCGTGCTGTGATAGCCTCTGCCGCTTTCCTTCTGATTGAAAGTCACCTCCACCAGACCTATCCCTCCGGCCAGAAGCGCCTCTGCCGTATCGGCACATTTATCAGCCTCTATCCCTCTTAAGATGGCAATGATTCTGTTTTCCTTCACTTCCTGAATCAATTGTTCTTTCCTGCTCATTTCCGTCACCATTCTCCCATTGACCCGTCATCCTGGAAAAACAGCACCGGATTGCTCCATCTCCCATCATAAAGAATCTCATTCAGATATGCCTCGTCAATCTCAAATCCAAGCCCCGGTCCCTGAGGCACGTCTATGTATCCGTCTTTTATCACAAAAGGAGTCCTGAACAATCCCTCCCCCAGATCCAGACGCTCCATATGGGTAGGATGTTCCTGGGCTGTAAAGTTCTGGATGCAGGCGTCTATCTGCAGACAGGCGGCCAGGGCAACTGGCCCCAGCGGGTTGTGAGGCGCTACGCTCATGTAATAATTCTGGGCCATGGCAGCAATCTTGAATGTCTGCAGGATACCACCGCAGTGGCACACGTCCGGCTGTACCACGCTCACCGCCTGTTTCTCAATCAGCTCTCTGTATCCATAGGTGGTGAACAGGCGTTCTCCACTGGCGATGGGAATTGTGGTCATCCGTGCTATTTTGGCCATTGCATCCACATTCTCCGGCAGCACAGGCTCCTCGATGAACATGGGGAAGACTTTTTCCAGCTCCCTGCAGAGCACCGGTGCCATAGCGGGGGATATTCTCCCATGAAAATCGATGGCAAAATCAATTTCCTCTCCCACCGCGTCCCGCAGAACCTCCATCCTGTTTACAATCGTCCGGATTGTGGCCAGGGTATCAATATGCCTGACAGGCGGCGTCAGCATGGAAGTCTTCAGCGCCGTGAAACCGTCATCCAGCCTTTTTTTCGCCCAATATCGGATGTCCTCTTCCGTGGGATTGTCATTAAAGGGAAGCAGATGGGCGTACATCCTGATCCTGTCCCTGCATTTTCCTCCCAGCAGCTGCCAGACCGGCACCCCCAGTTTCTTGCCCTTGATATCCCACAGGGCCTGCTCGATGCCGCTGATTGCGCTGTATATTACGGCTCCTCCCCGGTAAAAGGCCCCTCTGTACATCATGTTGTAGAGCAGTTCGATATTCATGGGATCCTGCCCTGCAATCAATTCCGCCAGAACATCGACAGCCTCTCCCACAACTGTGCTCCTGCCCTCCAAGGTGGGTTCTCCCCACCCGGTGATGCCTTCATCTGTGGACACTTTCACCAGCATCCATCTGGGTTTGATATAAAATTTCTCTATTTTCGTGATTTTCATGTCCTGCCATCCTCCAGTATCTTAAACTGCGTCAAAGCGCAGCGCCACTTCCGCCATGTCCAGCCCCTCTGCCATTGCCCTGACTTTTGTCTTCCCTCTGACAGCTTTCAGACAAATCACCACGCTGGCGCTTCCCCTGTAGAGAGCGACTTTCCTGTCCTCATATGAAGCATCGCCGCATAAATCCCCATTGTCCGCAGCCACAAACTCTGCCTCTCCCTCCACCGTAAAACTGACTTCCGCTTCCGTCCGCATACAAAACTGCCCTTCCCCGTCCAGCGCCCGGACTGTCAGCATCAGCTCGTATCCTTCCTCCGCATCCTGCAGCGCAAATTCCTCTGGCAGCGTCTCTTTCCTGCCGGAAAGGCTGAAAGCAAGCCGCTGCGCCTCTCCCGGCGTCGCCACTTCATGACAGGCCGCCTCTTTTCCCTGCCGGTATCCCACTGCCCTGACCCGGCCCGGCTGCCAGGGCAGATAGCCTGTGATGATTCCATTGGCAAAATCGGCGGGCCTTCCCACATAAAACCGCCGCCCATTCAGATAAAGCGCCACCTCCTCACAGTTCGTGGCAATCCTGTAGGGAATCACGGCCCTGCGCAGCCACGGGAAGTCCCAGTGCTCCAGATACATGGGCGCGTCCCAGTGCTCCTTCACCATCTCATCCCCCAGAGAATAGTCCAGCACGGCGAAATGCACCATGGGCTCTTCGCTCCACTGGCTCTGCAGGGTATAATATCCTGTCCTCCTCTCTCCGTTTGTCCGGATAGGGGATCCGCACCAGCCTTTGGAGGGATATCCCATGGATTCCCCCAGATAGTCAATGCCTGTCCAAATCATGCTGCCGATGCACCAGGGATACTGAAACGGCGTCAGCGGCGGATTCTCCTCTGTATAATTCTGCATCTGATCCCCATATCCGCTAAAATACTGGTAACTCTCCGTCCCCAGAATCAGCTTGTCCGGCATGGCCCCGTGAATCCGCGGATACCACTGTTCCTGATAATTACAGGAAATAATATCCACAATCTCCCCGATGCGGCATATCCTCTCCACCCGCTCTTCTATGTCATAGATTTCCGTGTCCGATACTTCGTCCACAAATTTCTGTATATCCGAAACACCCCTGATGTCCACATTGCTTTCCCGCTTAAAATGGGGATTCATGGCACAGCTCACAGGGCGGGTGCCGTCCAGGGCATGGACATATCCTGTCAGCTTCCGCAGGATGTCCAGCATAGAGGGCTGTCCCTGGTTCTCCACCTCATTGCCCACGCCCCATATCACCACGCTGGGCCGGTTTCTGTCCCGCTCTATCATGGCCTTTATATCTTTCTGCCAGTCATCTTCAAAATATCTTCCGTACAGCCCTCCCGTCCATTTGTCAAAGCATTCCTCATAGACATAGAATCCCATTTCATCGCACAGGTCCATGAACTCTTCCGAATGCATGTGGTGGGCGGGGCGGATGGCGTTACACCCCATCTCCTTCAGCGCAGCCAGACGTTCCCGCCAAATCTCCTTTTTGGCGGCAATCCCTAAGCACCCCACATCCTGATGCACACAGGCGCCTTTCAGCTTTGTCTCCCGGCCATTGACGAACATCCCTTTCCCCGGCAGGAATTCCACCCTGCGCAGCCCTATCCTCAGGCTTATCTCATCCCCTGCCCCATCCTCGTCGGCCAAAGACAATTTCAGGGTATAGAGATCGGGGTGCTCCGCTGACCAGAGTTTTGCCTGCACCACGGTAAGCTCTGTCCATTCCCCGTCTGCCGCCAGTCCCTGTGCCACAGGCGCTCCGCTCTCCGGCGCGCACAAAACGAGATTGACTCGCTTTCTGCTCAGCACCCTGACCCGCACTTTGGCATCGCCCTCTCCCGTGTCCGTGTCCACGATTACATCCTTGGCCTCCAGGCAGTCCTCATCCTTCACAATCCATTTCACCGTACGGTAAATGCCGCAGCCGCTGTACCAGCGATCCGCGGGCTCTGCCGTATTGTTCACCCGAACCAGGATCTCATTTGTCCCCTCCCGCAGCGCCTCTGTCACATCAACGCAAAAAGGCGTATAGCCGTATCTGTGCCCGCCCAGTTCCCTGCCGTTCACCCAGATGCAGCTGTCCTCAAAGATGCCGCCGAAATCCAGAAGACAGCGCCTGTTTTCCTCAATCTCTTCCAGGATAAATTCCTTGCGGTACCACCCGATTCCCCATCGGTTGCGGTATCCCTGGTCTGCTCCCTGCCTCATATCCTCCGATATGGGCATCGTTACGGCCCAGTCGTGGGGCAGCGTCACACTTTTGAACGCCTCCGCCGGCGGACATGTCCAGTCCAGCCCGCTTTCCAGTGTCTTCCCTGCATTGGTCAGGGCAAAGCTCCAGCCCCCCATGAATTCTTTTTCCACTCTGCGCATAGCTATCCTCCCTCTATATTCCGTAAATCAGCGCCTGCTCTATCATGGGCAGATACCATTTTTCATACCCCGCAGCATTCAGATGGGTTCCGTTGCCATCCTGCGGGAACTCTGCCGTATTGTATGAATATGCCTTGCGCATCCCATCCAGACAGGTATTGATCAGACCACTGCGATAGATGTCCACACAGGGTATGCTCCATTTCGCGCAGACCTCCCTGGCCGCTTTCTGGAGAATGTCCTGTGCGGCGAAATCCCTTGTAGGCATTTTATGCACGCATATGTAGATGACCCGGCTCTCCTGATATTTTGTCCGCAGAAGCCGGCACACCCTCTCAAAGGCACCGTAAAAAGTAGCCGTGTCATAAGGGCCCTGATACCCTGTTTCCATTTTTCCCAGCCATTTTGCCGGCTCAGGACGGCAGGCATCGTTGGTGAGACCATCGAAGCAGACATAATCCGGCACCTCCTCCGATGCCCTGACAATCTGCTCCGCCACGTCCGGAACCAATCCTCTTTCGTCTGCATTTGATGAATCCGGAATCACCGTTGCGCCATTCCTGGCGTACTTTACCAGTTTCATCCCATTTTTCTCCGCCAGGGCGTCCAGCATGCCGACTTTCAGGCAATGCCCCTCCACCAGGGAATCTCCGAAGCCGTAAATCGTTTTTCCTTTCATTGTCGCCACCTACCTTTCCCTCTTGAAGTTACTTTATTACAAAAGACCCATTCCGTAAAGGTAGCAAAATTTATGACCAGGCAAAAAATATTTTTTGAGTTAAGGGTAGGAAAAAGCAGCTTCCTGATATTTAACATAAATTTGCTTAAGTAAATGACACTGCGTGTGAGCAGTAGCCGCAGACAT
>CAMQOJ010000049.1 GCA_947003375.1 uncultured Lachnospiraceae bacterium | reverse complement strand
CCCCGCTATCAATAACTGCGGGGTTTTCTTTATCGGCTAGGCCGTGAATTGTAACGGAAATTGTGCAATAGGACGAAAATGATTTGAGGTTGCAGTTGTTTTTTTAGGAAAGATACTTTATAATGTATGCATCAGTTTTGACTTACAGGAGGAAGCATGACAGAAAAGGTAGTGGTGGGCATGTCGGGAGGCGTGGATTCCTCCGTGGCGGCTTATCTGTTGAAAGAGCAGGGCTATGATGTCATAGGCGTCACCATGCAGATATGGCAGGACGGCGGGGACGCGGCGGAAGAAGGACGCCCCGCGGAGGAAGGGAGAGAGAGCCAGGGATGCTGCGGCCTGTCGGCGGTGGAGGATGCCAGGCGGGTGGCCCAGGTTCTGGAGATTCCCCACTACGTGATGAATTTCAGGCAGGAGTTCAAATGCCATGTCATAGATTATTTCGTAGAAGAATATCTGCAGGGACGTACGCCAAACCCCTGCATCGCCTGTAACCGTTATGTGAAATGGGAGGCGCTTCTGCGCCGGAGCCTTGCCATCGGGGCGGATTATATAGCCACCGGACATTACGCCAGGATTGTCAGGCTGCCGAACGGCCGATTCGCCATCCGCCGGGGCGTAAGCGAAAAAAAGGATCAGACCTACGCCCTCTATAATCTGACCCAGGAGCAGCTCGCCCACACCCTGATGCCCGTGGGCGAGTATGAGAAGGCGGAAGTCCGCGCCATAGCCAGCCGCCTGGGGCTGCCCGTGGCCCAGAAGCCGGACAGCCAGGAAATCTGCTTCGTGCCGGATGACGACTACGCAGGCTTCATCGATGGCCAGGCTCCGGGACGGGTTCCTGGCCCGGGCGATTTCGTGGACGCGGAAGGAAAAGTGCTGGGCAGACACAAAGGCATCACCCATTACACCATAGGCCAGCGCAGAGGCCTGGGGCTGCCCAGCGAAAAGCGGGTCTATGTGACGGAAATCCGCCCGGATGCCAATGAGGTAGTCATCGGGGACGACGGGAACCTTTTTACCCGGGAAGTAATCTGCGACCAGGTCAGCTTCATGGCCATAGAGGATCTGGAAGCGCCCATGCGGGTGCTGGCCAAGATTCGTTACAACCATAAGGGCGGGTACTGCCGGATAGAGAAGCTGCCGGACGGGCGTGTCCGTGCCTTATTCGAATCGCCGGTGCGGGCGGCCACGCCGGGGCAGTCCATCTGCTTCTATGACGGGGAGTATGTGTGCGGCGGGGGCATCATCACGGGAGGATAAACCGCATGAGCGGATATACGGCATCAGCGGATATAGCGCATAAGCGGATATGCCGCGCAGGCAGATATGCCGTATAGACGGAAGAACCCGGCCACAGGCAGGCGAATTGGAAGGCCGCAGCTGACAAAGGACAGGCAATTTTCCGCGGGAAAAGCATATAAATAGGGAGACAGATTATTGCGGAGAAGTGGAAATATATGGATTTTATGAATCAGACATCTTTCAAAAGGAGCCGTTTCGGTTCTGTTACAGGGACAATCGTGGAACTGGTGCCTACCAGAATCGGGAACCGCCGCGCGGACGGCTGCATGCTGTTCATCACGGTGGAGGACATGGACGGGAACACCGTGAATTTCGTGGTGACGCCTTCCACCTATGTGGTGGACTTCGAGACCCTGGCCGTGGGGATGACGTGCACCTTCTGGTACTCCATGGACGCGCCCATGCCCCTGATCTATCCGCCCCAGTACAACGCGGTGGTGGCAGCGGTCCAGAAAAACGGGCGGATGGTGAACGTAGGGTATTACGACACCTCGCTGGTGAACGAGGACCAGACCCTGCAGCTGAACCTGGACGGCAGCGTGGAGGTGCGCACCACCAACAACCAGTACTTCCAGGGGAGCCCGGCAGGACGCAGCCTGGTGGTGACCTACGACAATTCCACCAGGAGCATACCGGCCCAGACAACGCCTTTGAAGATAGTGGTGCTCTGCGATTTCTGCGGGAGATAGGCGGCGCCGCTGAAGATGTCAGACAGCGAGAGAGGAAGAAACGATGTATTTCAGATGCAAGAATTGTGGCGGCAATGTGGTATACAGTCCGGAGAGGCATGGCATGTACTGTCCCTACTGCGAGAGCGAGGGCAGCGATGAGCGGGCGGAAGGGCAGACAGAGGCGCTGACCCTCTGCCCCAACTGCGGCGGCGAGGTGGAGGTGCAGGAGCATACCTCGGCCACCCAGTGCCCCTACTGCGACAGCTTCCTGATATTCAACGAGCGGGTGGAGGGGAAGTTCGCCCCCAGGATGCTGATTCCTTTCCAGATGGGCAAGGAAAACTGCAAGAAGTCCCTGCGGGAGAAGTTCAGGAAATGCCGGTTCTCCCCCACGGACTTCCTCTCCGAGGCCCGGCTGAACAGCATGCAGGGCTACTATGTGCCCTACTGGTTCTATGATTACAAGACTGTCTGCCGCTATCAGGGGGAGGGCACCAAAATCAGGGTCTGGCGCAGCGGGGACAAGGAATACACGGAGACCAGCGTCTATGCCATAGAGCGCAGCATGGACATGGATTTCGAGAGGATTCCGGTGGATGCCTCGGAACAGATGCCGGACGATGTGATGGATCTCCTGGCCCCCTTCCAGTACGGCCAGATGGTGGACTTCAGCCCCCGGTTCATGTCCGGCTTTTACGGGGAGAAATACAACATGCCCGCAGGCGAGGTGGAGAACCGGGCCATGGCGCTGATGAAGGAGGACGCGGCCAAGCTCCTGCGGGAGAGCTATGCCGGGTACAATACGGTGCGCACCGTGCGGGAGGACATCTCCGTGCGGGACAGCAGGGCATCCTACGGGCTGCTGCCGGTGTGGAAGTACATATACCGATATAAGGAGCAGGACTACCCCTTTTACGTCAACGGACAGACCGGAAAAATCGTGGGGACGGCGCCCTTCTCCCGGGCGAAGTTCCTGGCGTACACCGGCACGCTGTGGGCCTGCCTGACGGCGGCACTGGCGCTTCTGCAGATACTGTTAGGGCTGCTTTGATTCGACACGGAAATGCAGGCGAAAGAGGTTGGAAAATGGAAGAGGATTTTAAGAAAGAAGCAAGGAAACAATATCTGCACTATTTCCGCTTTTGGTTCATCGGGATAGGAATCCTGGCGGCGGCGTGCATCGCGGCGGCGCTGTGGGCCCGGACGCGGGACATGCCCAGGGCAAACAACGAGGCGCCTAAGGAGCGGGTGTACGACTACGCGGACGTCCTTACCGACGCGGAGGAAGAGGACCTGCGGGAATACATAGCGAAGACGGAGAGGGAGCTGCACATAGACATCGTGCTGGTGACCTTCAGCCAGTCCGTGGAGGGGCAGGAGGCCATGGAGCAGTACGGCCTGCGGTCAGCGGACTGGGAACAGAACATGCGCGACCTGGCGGACGATTTCTGGGACGAGAATCGATACGGCTACAACAAGGGCTTCGAGGGGGACGGCGTCCTGCTGCTGCACAACTGGTACGAGGGCCAGAACGGCGAGCACCTGTCCACCAGCGGCAGCGTGGAGCAGCGCTTCAGCGTCAGGGACATCGACCAGGTGCTCTACGCGGTGGACGATTATTATGCCACGGACCCCCACAGGGCCTACAGGGCCTATGTGAAAGAGGTGGCCAAGCTCATGGACACGTCCCTGTCCCTGCCTTTTTCCTGGGGGCTGGTGGCCATCCTGCCTGTCATCGTGGCCATAATCTATGCCGTCAGCGGCGCCTCCCAGAAGAAGGCGGAGAACACGGTGGCGGTGAACGCCTATGTGGCAGGCGGCAGGCCGGAGCTTCGGAATAAGGAGGACATGCTGATTCGGAAGAACGTGGCCGCCAGGAAGATTGAGACAGACTCCGGCAGCGGAGGCGGAGGCGGGCACAGCGGAGGCGGCGGGCACCATACCAGCAGCGGCGGGGCCAGCCATGGCGGCGGGAGCCACAGGCACTAGAGGCCCGGGGATGTGAAGAAGGGCCATCGGGCAGAGAGAAAAGAGGCGGAGCGAAGATGAGGGCAAATTACCATACGCATACATGGCGGTGCATGCATGCTTCGGGAACGGAGAAGGAATATGTGGAGAGCGCCATCCAGGGCGGGCTCAAGGTTCTTGGGTTTTCCGACCACACACCCTATCCCTATCCAAAGGAGTTCAGCTCCCACATGCGGATGCAGGTGGATCAGCTGGAGGGCTATGTGGACACGGTTCTGGACCTGAAGCGGGAATACCGGGAGGACATCGAAATCCATCTGGGCCTGGAGGTAGAGTATTACACGGAACATTATATAGAGTATTTCCATAAGCTGCAGCGTCTGGTGGCGGACTATCCGGTGGAATATTTCCTGCTGGGTGAGCACTATATCGACTGCGAATTCGGCGGAAGCTGGAGCGGCAGGCCCACCGACGACCCGAATGTGCTGCGGCGCTACTGCGCGCAGACCGGTGAGGCCATGGAGACAGGGTATTTCATCTATGTGGCCCATCCGGATTTGATTCGCTTCACCGGGGATGAAAGTATCTATGAGGAGCAGATGCGCGCGCTCTGCCGGAAAGCGAGAGATTTAAGCCTGCCTCTGGAAATCAACTGCCTGGGGATTTACGAAGGCAGACATTATCCCGGCGACCGGTTCTGGGAGATTGCCGGAGAGGAGGGCTGCGAGGCGGTCATCGGAATAGACGCCCATGACGCGGAAGCCCTGAACCGCCCGCAACCGGTACAGGCAGCGGAGGACATGGTGAGACGATATGGGCTTGCGCTGCGGGAGACGGTGGAATTCCGGGCTCCGGTGTGAGGAGGAGGCGCCGATTTTGTCGGTGCCTTTTTCGCGCCCTTTTTTCATAGTATATTTTTCGAAAATGATACTTGACAAAGCCCCAAAATAAACTTACAGTTAGGAAGAACAGATTAGTCAACAAGATGTACAAATAAATATTCCAAGGAGGAAATCATATGAGGCTGGTCACGCAGACGCATATCACGGCGGAGACCTTCGGGGACGAAGCCTGTATCCCGATTCTGAAGCAGGCGGGCTTCGAGGCCCTGGACTGGTCGTTCTTCGGCATGGAGCAGGGAAAGGGAGTCTGGTGCAGCGATGCCTGGAGGGAGCATGCCCTTAGCCTGAAGGAGGCCGCCGCCCGGTGCGGCATGGGATTTTCCCAGGCCCACGCGCCCTTCCCTTCTTCTCGGGGAGAGGAGCCATACGACTCGGATATCCGGAAATGGATTCTGCGCTCCATGGAGGCTGCCGCGCTGATGGGGGTACATAATATCGTGGTTCATCCCGTGCAGGAGCTGGAGTACGCCACGAACGAGGAGAAGCTGTGGGAGGAGAATCTGGAGTTCTACCGAGGCCTGATACCCTACTGCGAGGAGTACGGGATCCGTATCTGCGCGGAGAACATGTGGCAGTGTGACAAACGGCGGAATTATATCGTGGACAGTGTCTGCGCCCGCCCGGATGAATTCGTCAGGCTGCTGGACGAACTGGACAGCCCATGGGTGGTGGGCTGCCTGGATTTGGGGCATTGCGCGCTGGTGGGCAGGGAGCCCCAGGACGTGATACGCGCCATGGGGGCGAAGCGGCTCCAGGCGCTGCATGTCCATGACGTGAACTACGTCCGGGACTGCCATACCATGCCTTTTATGGAGAGCCTGGACTGGGAGGCCATAACCCGCGCTCTGGCGGAGATCGGCTATGAGGGGGACTTTACCTTGGAGGCGGACGAATTCCTGCGGGGGCTTCCGCCGGAACTGATGCCCGAGGCCAGCGTCCTGATGGCGAAGACCGGGCGCTATCTAATGAAGCGCATCGAGGAGCAGAGGGTATGAGATATTATATTGCCGCAGACGGCGGAGGCACCAAGCTCCAGGCCATTCTGTACGACAGGGACCTGCGCATCGTCTGCAGTGCCCGCATGTCCGGGACCATCCCGGAGGCCCGGAGCACAATGAGGCCATCAAGGCACACTATGCGGAGTATGGATGGTAATGAAGGGCTGAGAAGCGGATAGGAAAGCAAAGAAGCACCCGTGGTGAGAGACGGGTGCTTCCTTGTTTATATTGCTCGCTATATTGCTTATGGATGATTAGTTCTCAGGTCAAGCCATCTCGTTGACAGCTTTGGCGATGCGGGAAACTTTGTGGGCAACGTTGTTCTTGTGATAAACGCCCTTGCTTCCGGCCATCTCGATGACCTTTGTGGCAGCGGACAGCTCTGCTGTGGCAGCAGCCTTGTCCCCGGTAGCGATAGCGGCATAGACCTTCTTGATAGCGGTCTTCACGCCGGATCTGACGGCTTTGTTCCTGTCAGCTTTCGCCTGGTTCACCAGGATTCTCTTCTTCGCGGATTTAATGTTAGCCAAGTCGTACACCTCCAATTGTATACAGAATAAAATTTCATTAACGTTTCACTTTAGCCAGACACGGAGGACTATCGTAAACACATAAAGATAGTTTAGTAAATAATAGAATATTTGTCAAGACATAATCTGAGAAAAATTGACTAAAATAATGTTGAAAACAAGGCTCCCACGAGACAGGACAAAAAACACAGGAGGCAGTCATGGAAAATTTTCAGATGAGGACGGATTTGGCGCTGGAGGCAAGGGAGAGCATCCGGGATGCGGACACAGAGCTGAGAGGCGTCAGAGTGGAGGAATACTACCACGAGGAAGAGGATATCCGCGTGACGAAGGTGACAATCGATACCAAGAACGCGGCAAAGGCCATGGGGAAGCCCATGGGAATCTATGTGACCATGGAGGCCCCGGCTATGGTGGAGCCGGACGAGGACTACCACAGGGAGATATCCGGTCGTCTGGCGGAGGAAATCCTGGAGCTTTTGCCGGGGGCGGAGAAGGAACAGTCCATCCTTGTGGTGGGGCTGGGCAACCGGGAGGTGACGGCGGACGCGCTGGGGCCTCAGGTGGTGGACAACCTCTTCATCACAAGGCATATCGTAAAGGAGTACGGGACGGCGGCCTATAACTGCAGCAAGATAAACCAGATCAGCGCCCTGGAGCCGGGGGTCATGGCCAAGACCGGCATGGAGACCGCGGAGATTGTAAAGGGCGTGGTGGAGCAGACCCGCCCGGACGCATTGATCGTCATAGATGCCCTGGCGGCACGCAGCGTCAGGAGGCTGAACCGCACCGTCCAGATTACCAACACCGGCATCCAGCCGGGCTCCGGGGTGGGGAACCATAGGAACGCCCTGACGCAGGAGAGCCTTGGAGTGCCTGTGATAGCCATCGGCATCCCCACGGTGGTGGACGCCGCCACCATAGTGATGGACGCGCTGGAGAAGCTCCTGGAGGAGGAAAAGGAGCTGGAGAATGCCCGATACAAAGAAAAGCAGAGGCTGCACTTCGCGGAGCTGAACAATATGTATATGACGGGCAAGGATATCGACGCGGTAATCAAGCGGGTCAGCTTCACGGTATCAGAGGGCATCAACATCGCAATCGGGGAGACCTTCATGGATTCCTGAGACATGCCGGCTTTCCTGACAATGCCTATCATGGAACGGCACAGACGGGCATATATTTGGAAGGAAAGAAAGGAAGTGCATTGCCGTAAAAATGGAAGAAAAGCATTCCAGAAAAGCCTTTGCCGGAAAACGGGCGGGGAAGCTCATTCTCCTTGCCCTTTTGATTCTTGGGGTACAGGCGGCGACGAAGAGCTGCAGCACGGTCTCCGTGTCCAGGGGGCAGGAGGGCGTGGGCCAGGCCATGGTGAGAAGCATATGGGAAGAGGTCAAGACCTTATTGTACAGCCAGTTCATGCCCGGCATTGCCTTCATGGAGGAGGGAGGTCAGGGAACCTGGTGGCTCCTGCGGGAGGGGGTTGACTGCCTGTTTCCCTTTTACGGATATCTCACGGCGCAGCGGACAGGAGGGCAGGAAGAAAGCGCGGAGGACATCCGCACCATCTTGCTGGCCGAGGCGGGGGAGGAGACTGCGCAGATGGAAGGAACCCAGCCGGAGGACATCCTTCCGGACGTGGATGCGGGCCTGGCAGGGGAAGAAGGGACGGCGCAGAAGGACGGAGACGGACAGGCCGGGACGGCACAGGAGGATCTGGCGGACCTGCTGCGGATGGAGAACGAGGCGGCCATGCAGCAGCGCGCTATGGCATTTCAACGCCATGATAAGCAGATGGAGCTGGATCTGGCGCCTCTGGAGGATTACGAGACGTTGATACGCCAGTTCTACACCATGGATGAAAACACGGTGGCGGGCAGCGACCAACTGAATGTGCAGAAACTGCTCGGCGAGGACATGACCATATCCAAGGATGCGGAGGGGCCCCAGATACTCATCTACCATACCCATGCCCATGAAGCCTTTGCGGATTCCGCTCCGGGGGATATGTCGGAGACGATCATGGGGGTGGGGGAGCGGCTGACGACAATCCTGACGGAGGAGTACGGTTATCAGGTGCTGCACCACCTGGGCCAGTATGACACCATTTCCCGGGATGACTCCTATGCGGTGGCCCTGGGGGATCTGGAGGCGCTTCTGGAGGAATACCCGTCCATCCAGGTGGTGATCGATTTACATAGGGACGCCATGCCCGAGGGCACCCGTCTGGTGATGGACCTGGACGGCAGGCCCACGGCCAGGTTCATGTTCTTCAACGGCCTGTCCCGCACCAAGAAGACGGGTAATATCTCCTATCTGTACAATGAGAACCTGGACAGCAACCTGGCCTTTTCCTTCCAGATGCAGAAGACGGCCATGGAATATTATCCAAATCTGACCAGAAGGATTTTTCTGAGAGGGTACCGCTACAACATGCATCTGCGCCCGAAGTCGCTTCTCATCGAGCTGGGGGCCCAGAACAATACCTTAGAGGAGGTTATGAACGCCTGCGACCCCCTGGCCCATATTCTGGATTTGGTGCTGTCCGGGAGCGGTTAGCCCTGGAATGGCTCCGAGAACCTTCATCGGGCCGTCAGCACCCAGCCGGGGAGCCAGCGCAGATACCTGGCCACGAAGGAGGCCTCCACCGGCTGGCCCGCCAGCACCGGGTAGAACAGCAGGAACAGGGCGAAGGCAAGCAGGCCGTACAGCGCCGCCGTCAGGAAGAACAAGCGCCTGGGCACGCGCCTTTTCCACTGCAGCAGGCCGTACATGACCATCAGCACCACGAATGCCACGCTGGGGAAATAGTGGTAGATAAAGGTGTCCCGGGTCACGAAGAACCAGGGCAGGTACTGGGCCAGGTATCCCACGGTGAGGAATGCGGCGTTTCGGTCCTTCCTGCTGAGCCAGAGCCAGAACATGTAGAGAAAGGCAGGGATTCCCGCCCACCATACCGCCGGATTGCCGAAGGCGCTGATGCCCTCCCGCAGTCCCCCCTGGGCCGTCTGCGTGACTACGCGGGAATAGTACCAGATGGGCCGGGAGATTACGGGCCACTCATACCAGGCCGAGGCGTAAGGGTGGTCGGAGACCAAAGTGCTGTGGTAGGAGAACATGGTGCTCTGGTTGTACAGCATCCGGCTGATGAGCCCCCTGTCCCCATAATCCCGGAAGGGCAGGTAGCTCAGCAGATAGATGGCTGCGGGCACGGCCACGAAGAAGACCAGGCAGAAAAGAATCGTCCGCCCGGCATATTCGCGGAAGCGCTGCAGGATATGGGCATGGGAGATGCCGCAGGTCTCCCCCTCCGGGTCATCCTTCGCATAGAGGTATTCACGGTATCTGCGGTACAGCGCGGAGAAGAAGAGCAGCGCAAGCCCCACCCCGGCGTAAATGCCAGTCCATTTGCTGGCGATGCCGAACCCCATGCAGACTCCGCAGGCCCCCAGGGGGAGCCAGGTCTTTTTTAACGGTGTATCGTAGAAACTCAATGTGACATACCGATACATGAACAGGTACATCAATAGCACAAAGAAGGTCACGTAAGTGTCGATCGTGGCAATCCTGGTCTGGGTGAAATGCATGAAGTCAAAGGCGAACAGCATGCAGGCCAGGGCCGCGGGCAGGGTCTCCCTGGCGATCCGCCTGGCGAACAGGTACACCACGGGCACCATGGCGATGCCGAAGAGCGCCCCCATGATGCGCCAGCCAAAGGGATTCATGCCAAAGAGCGCCACCCCTATGGCGATGAAAATCTTCCCCATGGGGGGATGGGTGTTCTCATAGGAGGTAAGCCCGTGGAGGAACTCGTAGGCCGTGCGCCCGTGGTAGATTTCGTCGAAGTACATGCCGTTGCGGAAGGTGAAGGCATCCGGGTACAATTCCCCCTCGTCGAACAGGGTGGGATAGTCCGCCGCATTCTCCGGCACCAGGATGTTCCCCGCCGCATCCCGAAACACCAGCTCTATGAGGGAGGCCTGGTCATCCTGCAAAGTGAGGCGAAGCTGCGCGGCGGAGGCCTCGAAGGCCGCCTCCTGCCAGGTGAAGACCTTGTCCATGGACAATTCCCCCAGATAGGACCAGCCCTGGTCCATTTCCCCCTTTCCCTCCACCATGAAAGTCCTGCCGTGCCAGGGCGCTATGTAATAGGAAAGCGAGGCGGGTGCATCGGAGCCGAAGGAAAGCTCTATGGCCTGCCCCTGTACCATGTCCAGGCAGGTGACGGGAGCCTCCCGCTCCCCCAGGTCATAGAGGGCGAAGCAGCCGTACAACGCCGTAATGACCAGCATGCAGAAGACATCCGCCTTGTTCAGGGAAAGCCTCCCGCAGGAACGCTGCGGGGGAGCACCCCGGAGGCCTGGGGCCATTCCGCCGTAATGCCTGTAAGCCGTGCGGTAGAACAGGGCTCCGCATAAAAGCATGCCCGCGGACACCAGCAGGATGGAAGCCGACCTCCTGTCATAGGCGGCAGGGTCGTAGAAGAACAGCACCCACGCCGTGTTGTAGAAATGCAGGGCGCCGAAGCCGGCAAGGCAGACATATGTTTCCGAAACGGGCCTGTAGATATAGGCCAGCATCAGCAGAGCCAGGGCGGGATAGAGGTAGCGCTCATGCATCCGCACGGAGAACAGGAAGACCGTTATTACCGTGAAGGCCGCCAGAAAGGGATATTTCGCCTTAGAATCCCTGCCCCGCAGGCTAAGCAGCAGTGTCAGCGCTACGGCCGCGGCGATTGCCAGGGCGCCGAAGCACCGATAGGGGATGCCCCAGAACCCATTGTCCTGGCTGACCCAGTTCAGGCCCAGAAAGCCCCACAGGTTGCAGGCGTTCACCGCCGCGTAAGGGTAGGAGCCCAGGGTGTCCAGAAGCTGGGCCGCCACCTTCCCCAGACCGAAGGGGAGGCAGAGGATGATGCCCCCCAGGGCCACGGACAGGCACTGGAACAGGCAGTGCGGGAGCTCCGGCAGAAAGGAAACAGCCCTGCCTCCGCTCCCGCCCCGGCGGCTGGCCAGGATATGGTCTATGGTACCCACCAGGAGCACAGGCCCCAGGAGCAGCATCTGGGGCTTGACCAGGAGCCCCAGGCCAAAAGCGATGTACGCGGGATACATCCGCCCGCGGATCAGCGAGACACATAGGAACACTGCCGCCAGCGCCGTCAGGGAGTCCACCTGCCCCCAGACGGAGGAGTTCAGGAGGACGGCCGGATGGAACAGGTAAGCGGCACAGAGGAAGAAGGCGTGCCGCCCGGAGAGTCTTTTCGCGGCCTCTCGGCACAGCAGCCAGCCGCAGGCCAAGTCGCAGAGGATGGAGGGGAGCTTCAGCAGCATCAGATGGGCGGTGGAATAATATTCTATCCCCAGAAGCCTGCGGATGCTGCCCAGGAGCCAGAGCACATAGAGATATCCCGGCGGATAGTCCGAAAAGACATCCGGGTCGTAGAAGCCGCCGGGCCCCACCTCGCAGATTCTCTCGGCCCAGGCCGCAAAGCAGGCCGTGTCGGTGCCAAAGCCCTTAGAGAGGGCAGCGGCGGCCAGCCGCAGGGCCAGTGCGGCCAGGAACAATGCGGCAAACCATCCTGCTCCCTGAGCGGGACGGTTTCTACCGGATGCGATCCAACATGCCCCCATGAGGAGGATTCCTGACAATGCGGCGAGATGAATGATAATCATGGCACTTATTTCCTTATATAATCGCTTTAGATTTGTTTAGAATTTATTATAGCAAAAAAAGTGGTAGAAGAAAAGCTTTTGTGTTATACTGATTGAGTGTGAGTCAAAAAGCCGTTATACGGGACTTGAAAGGGCTGATTTGAGGGTATGGACGCTTTCGTGAGCTTTCAGAACGTGAAAAAAGTGTATAAGACAGGCGAGGTGGAGATCACGGCCCTGCACGATGTGGACTTCGAGATCGAGAAAGGGGAGTTCTGTGTCATTGTCGGCGCCTCCGGCGCGGGGAAGACCACCATCCTGAATATCTTGGGCGGCATGGACACTGCGACCGAGGGAGAGGTGTATCTGGACGGCCAGCGGGTCTCTTCCTTTAATAAAAAGCAGCTCACCTCCTACAGGCGCTATGACGTGGGCTTCGTGTTCCAGTTCTACAACCTGGTCCAGAACCTGACGGCCCTGGAGAACGTGGAGCTGGCGGCCCAGATCTGCAGGAACCCCCTGGATGCTGCCACAGTGCTGGAGCAGGTGGGGTTAAAAGACCGGACGGGCAATTTCCCGGCCCAGCTCTCCGGCGGGGAGCAGCAGCGGGTGGCCATCGCCAGGGCCCTGGCCAAGAACCCCAAGCTCCTGCTCTGCGACGAGCCCACCGGGGCCCTGGACTACAATACGGGCAAGGCCGTGCTGCAGCTCCTCCAGAATACCTGCAGGGAGGTGGGCAAGACTGTGGTGGTCATCACCCACAATCAGGCCCTGACCGCCATGGCCGACCGGGTCATTACCGTGAAGAGCGGCACCGTGGTGAATATGGTGAAGAATGAAAAAATAGTCGATATTTCGGAAATCGAGTGGTGAGCCTATGCGGGGAATCGGGAAGACGACTTTCAGGGAAATCAAATCGAGCTTCGGGCGTTTCCTGGCGATTTTCGGCATAGTGGCGCTGGGGGTGGGCTTTTTCGCCGGGCTGAAGGTGACCACCGAGGCCATGGTGGAGACCGTGACGGGATACCTGCGGGAGCACGGGTTCTATGACCTGCGGCTGGTGTCCACATTGGGCTTCGACCAGGAGAACGTGGACTTTTTCGCCACGGCCCGGGATGTGGAGGCGGCGGAGGGGGCCATTTCCTTCGACGTGCTCTATGAGCTTGGGGATGACCACAGCGGCGCCATCAAGACCTACAGCATGCCGGAGGAGCTCAATACCTTAAAGCTGGTGTCCGGCAGGCTGCCGGAGACCGGGTCGGAGTGCGTGCTGGACAGCGGGAGCTTCGGAAAGTCCGTGGTGGGGGGCGTGATTCGGCTGTCCCAGGACAATGCGGAAGAGGATCTGGAGCATTTTGCCCACAGGGAATACACGGTGGTGGGGCTGGTGCAGTCCCCCCTTTATATCCAGTTTGAGAGGGGCAACACCACCTTAGGCTCCGGACGGCTGGACGGCTTCGCCTATCTGACGCCCCAGGGCTTCGACGTGGACTATTTTACGGAGGTCTATGTGCGCTTCGGGCAGGATTTCCCCCTCTACAGCGAGGACTACGATGCCTTCATAGACGAGAAGACATCCGTGTGGGAGGAATTCGCCGATACCCAGGCCCAGGCCCGGTATGAAAGGCTCGCCTGGGAGGGCAGCCAGAAGCTGGCCGATGCCCGTGCGGAGCTTTCGGACAGCCGCGCCCTGGGACAGCGGGAGCTGGAGAATGCAAAAGAGCAGTTGGAGGATGCCAGGAAGCAGTTGGAGGACGGGGAGAAGGCCCTGGCGGACGCTAGAGAGGAGCTGGCGGAGGGGGAAAACACCATCCGTGAGAAGGAGAAGGAGATTTCGGACGGATGGCTGACCATCGCCCCTGTCTCTTATACACAACTCCGAGCCCACGAGACAGATGAGGATCTCGTATGCCGTCTTCTGCTTGAAAAA
>CAMQOJ010000048.1 GCA_947003375.1 uncultured Lachnospiraceae bacterium | reverse complement strand
ATAGAGCATGCATGCTGCCCCGTGTGTCCTCTTGGTATTGCTCAGAATCCTCAACGGCATCTCCTGCAGGAATGCATCCTGCTCTGCCGCGTCCTCCGTTTCGGCATCCTGTCCCGCCATCTCGCGCAGCACTTCTACCATGGATTGGCACGTCCACGGGAAGAGCCTCTTCGTGTTGCGCTTCGCCAGCCCGAACAGCTCTGCTGTGCAGGTGCCCCATAGTTCCATATGCGAGTTATGGATGAGTATCGTCCCATCCCCCAATGCTTCACTATGGTAGGCGTAATGGAAGCAGATGGCCAGATCCAGGAACCCGATATATGGCATGTCCTCCAGCAGGCCCTCGTTCCCTTCCTTCCCGATCAGGCGGTAGCAGATCCTGTCCCTCACTTCCTCGAACGACCGAAAGAATTCCATGTCTATGCTGCTCTTCTCCGCCTCCATCCGGCAGATGTCCAGCAGCCGGTTGAGGACCGACATGAATGTGGCCCCGGACTCATATGCCTCAAGGAACGTGTCCAGATATATCGTGGGCGCCACGTTCTGACCCTCTTCCAGGACCACCAGCCCATGCAGGATCACCCCATTGTTCTTCCTCACCTCCTTAGCCTCTACCCTGTGACCATTTCCCAGTCCCTTCTCCACCGCGTCACGCACTTTCTCTGTGAACTCTTCTATCCTCATCTTCTCCTTCTTTCTGCGCTGGTTCTGTATTTTCATAGCTAGGCTGCACGGCTCCGTGCGTCCGCCATTATATCAAGGAGATGCAGGCAGCGCTCTTGCGTCTCCTATCTGGGCAAGCAAAAAGGAGGGCCCCTCTGCAGAGTCCTCCAAAAACAAATCAAGGAGCGCCCAGCATGTGCCGGTACGCCCCTCATCCTGTCTGTCCTATATCAGTTGCCCTATGTGCCTCTGCCTTTGCCTCTGGTCATTCCTCCACACTTCCCTCCCTGACATTAATAAAGGGAGGCCCCACAGCGGGTCCTCCCTCTTTTACGCATATTTCCTTTTGATATATCATGATTTCTGTAGATACCTTTTCTCGACTTCCTTATGCTTTTATGAATCGGAGACTGACCTTTTTCGCTTGTATTCTTCAATCACTGCCACCATTTCCTTACTTTTCTGGATGCTTTTCTGCAGTTCTGCTTCACCAACCTTATGGTCTGGATCTGGTGTGACTATTTTCAATGGTTCAAAGCTATACTGCATAACGCTGAATACTGCCTAATGTAATCATGCGATTGAACCAGTCAGCGTTATACAGTCTGGTTCCACGGCAAGTGAAATCGTTAAGCAGTATATATTCCAAATCATTCAGAGATGTCCTTCCCATAACCAATACCTCACTTTCTACCGATAATATAGTCCTGCCTCACTGCACTTCGCCAGAAAAGTCAATGTCGCCATGTACACTTCCTGACTTGGAGAGTTTCTTTTCAATCTATTCCCATACAGTCTCTGCAGCACTTGAAGCTATTGCGCCTTCGGCAGCGATATGACAGGCATGCCTATTCGGCCTACCGAATATCGGACAGATTGGGCCAGCATAATCCAATCAGCCGTACCCCACAGCATTTCCCTGTACCCCATTCTGTACCCCATTTTCACATGAAATCCTGGCACAAAACGGGGGATTTCATCGACCTCCGCCTCAAACCGCAATAGCGCAAATCCGCATGTTTACTGCCTTTTCTCCTCTTTCCCCAGCTCATAGGGAGTCACCTGATAGACGTAGTAATTAAGCCAGTTGCTGTAGAGGTTGTTGCTGTGGGAGCGCCACTGGAGCAGCGGCTTCTCCTTGGGGTCATCGCCTGGATAGTAGTTGTAGGGCACCTGGATGGGAAGGCCCTTGTTCAGATCCCGATAGTATTCATTGTTCAGAGAGTATCTGTCGTACTCGGGATGCCCGGTGACGAATATCTTCTTCCCCTCCTCGGCCATGGCCAGGTACACGCCCGCCTCCGGGGATTCCGCCAGCACTGTCAGGTCTTTGCAGGCGTGGATCAGCTCGGCCGGGGTCTCCGTGTGGCGGCTCTGAGGCGCCAGGAAGATATCGTCAAAGCCCCGCACCAGGGGAATCTTGCGGTTCCTCACCTTATGCTCGTAGACGCCGAAGAGCTTCCGGGGCAGGAGCTTTTTGTTGATGCCATAGTAATGGTAGAGGCCTGCCTGGGCCGCCCAGCAGATGTGCAGGGTAGAGGTCACATGGGTCTGGGCCCAGTCCAGGATTTCACAGATTTCCTCCCAGTAGTCCACCTCCTCGAAGGGGATGTCCTCCACCGGCGCTCCCGTCACTATCATGCCGTCGTAGTCCCTGTCCCGTATCTCGTCCAGGGTGCTGTAGAATTTGTTCAGGTGGCTGGCCGATGTATTCAAGGACACATGGCTCTTCACGTTGATGAAGGTCACATCCACCTGCAGGGGCGTGTTGGACAGGGCCCGAAGCAGCTGCAGCTCCGTGTCCTGCTTGACGGGCATGTTGTTCAGGATCAATACCTCCAGGGGGCGGATATCCTGATGGATGGCCCGCAGTTCGTCCATGACGAATATATTCTCGTTAATCAGTATCTCTTTTGCCGGTAAATCGCTTTGTACCTTGATGGGCATTTGGGTTTCCTCCTACCTTTCATTCCTTCTATCTGCTGTCAGCCAGCCTGCTTCGCTTCCCTGTCTCCGCGCAGCGAAGCCTGTCTGTCCCTGCGCGGTCAGCTTATCTTCCTATTCTCAGGGGGCAGACACCTGGTACTGTGCCAGGAAATCCGCTTCTGACAGAATGGGGATTCCCAGCTCCTTGGCCTTCTTGTTCTTGGACGAATTGGACGCCACGTCATTGTTGATCAGGCAGGTGGTTTTGCCGGTGACGCTCCCTGTGACCTTGCCACCCTTTTGCTCGATGGCTTCCTTTAAGTCGCTGCGGCTGGCGAATTTCTCCAGGGAGCCCGTGATGACGAAGCTCAGGCCGGACAGCGTCTGGCTGCCCTCCTCCACCTTGGGAATCTCGATTTCCAGCTCGCTGGTGAGATTCTCTATCCTCCGCAGGTTGTCTTCGTCCCTCATATAATTCACAAAGGCTGTGGCGATGACCTCGCCCACGCCGTCTATGGCGCTTAAAGTCTCCACGTCAGCCTCCTGCATTCGCTTTAAATCGTGGTCAAAGAAGCGGCAGAGCATCTTGGCGTTGGCAGAGCCGATATTGGCAATGCCCAGACTGTATATCACTCTGGGCAGAGTGGTGTGCCGGGCGCGCTCCACGCTGTCGATCAGGTTCTGATAGGATTTCTCGCCGAAGCCCTCCATCTCCACGATTCGCTCCCGGTATCTGTCCAGATGGAAGAGATCCGCGAACTCCTGGATGAATCCCATGTCGATGAACTTCTCCAGGGTGGCCTCCGACAGGCCGTCGATGTTCATGGCATCCCTGCTGACGAAGAGGGTGAAGGCCTTGATCTGCTTGGCCGCGCATCTCTCGTTTGTGCAGTAGAGGGACTGGACGTCATTTACCTGTCGGATTTCCGTTTTTCCTCCGCACACAGGGCAGATGGCCGGAATCTCCACAGGCCTGTGGCCGCCCATGGCCAGCGCCGCCTCCATGATGTCCGCTTTTTCCGCAGCAGGTTCCGCGGGCTCATCCTTTTTAATGGCCTGCTCATCATCTGCAGGCGGCTCTTCTCCTGCCGAAGCTTCCTTTCCCTCAGGTAATCCTTCCTCTGCTGGAACTTCCTCTTTCGTGGGCAGCTCTTCTACCTGCGAAGCTTCCTTTCCTCCATCAAGCGGCTCTTCTGCCGCAGGGCGTCCCTCTTTCGCAGGCGGCTCTTCTGCCGATGAAACTTCCTTTCCTTCACCAAACGGCTCTTCTACCGCAGGGCGTCCCTCTTCCCCGGCTCCCACATCTCCGGCCTGTGCCTGGGCCAGCATGTCCCTGGCCGTCAGGTTCTCCGCAATCTGTGGGATGATCATGTTGGCCTTATACACGGTGATGCGGTCGCCGATTCCCAGATGCAGGCCCCGCAGGATGCTGATATTGTGGACGGAGGCCCGGCTCACCGTGGTGCCCTCCAGCTCCACGGGCTCGAATATGGCCACCGGATTGATCAGCCCCGTCCGGCTGGCGCTCCATTCAATTTCAAGGAGCTTCGTCTCCCGCAACTCGTCCGCCCACTTGAAGGCGATGGAATTCCTGGGGAATTTCGCCGTCCTGCCCAAAGAGCGCCCGTAGGCGATATCGTCGTAGACCAGCACCAGCCCGTCTGAGGGGATGTCGTAGGCATCTATCTTTTTCTCGAAGAGCTCTATGGTATCCAGGATATTCTCCTCCGTCACCAGATAGTGCTCCACGGTCTCGAAGCCCTGCTCCTCCAGGAACCGGAACTGCGCCTCCACGGAACCGCCGAACTCTGCGGTCCTGCTTTCCTCCCCCTCCGGGGCATCCGCAGGGCCCGGGGAATCCGCCGTCCCAGCCGGACCCGCCAGCTCAGGGCTCCCCTCTGCCGCATCCCCGAAATCAGCCTCCCTGGCATCCACCAGCGCAAAGGCATAGAACCGGACATTGCGCCTGGCCGTAATTTCATTGTTCAGTTGGCGCACGGAGCCGCTGCACAGATTCCGGGGATTCTTGTACCTGGCATCCCCATCCTGGATTTGGGCGTTTATATTCTCAAAGTCAGAATAGCTGATCACCGCCTCACCCCGCAGCACCAGCTCTCCCGGGAAGGGAATCTCCAGCGGAAGGTTCACGAATGTCCTGGCATTGCCCGTGATGACCTCTCCTATCTCCCCGTTCCCTCTGGTGACTGCCTTCTCCAGCCTTCCGCCCCGGTAGGTCAGGACGATAGTCAGTCCGTCCAGCTTCCAGCTCAGGACTGCCGGATGCCCCTGGAGCCACTCCGCAAGCGCCTCCCTGCTCTTGGTCTTGTCCAGGGAGAGCATGGGGCTTTCATGCCGCTCCTTTGGCAGTTCGTCCACGGCCTCGTAGCCCACGTTCACCGTGGGGCTGTTGGCCAATACTATGCCCGTCTCCTGTTCCAGGGCCTGGAGTTCGTCATAGAGGGCATCATACTCTCTGTTGCTCATAATCTCCCTGTCCTGTGCGTAGTAAGCTTTCGAGGCCTCATTCAAGGCCCCCGCCAGATATTTGATTCGTTGGATTTTTTCAGACCGCGTCATATTTCAACCATCCTTCATTTTTTTGCGGCTCCGCGTCCACCTGCCTCATGCCTCAGGCTGCGCATAGCCGGGGACGTTTTCCGCCCGCCTGTCCGTGAAAAGCTGCCCCAAGGCTCTAAGTGGCCTGCCAGGCCGGGCAGCACGCATCCTTTCCTGCCGCCCATGCCATAGAGCTGTAAGCAGGCCCGCTCCCTCACAGGCCGCAGTCCCGGTAGAGCCGCTCCACATCCTCCCTGCCCAGCTCCCGGTATTCCCCGGGCTTTAGGTCCCCCAGGGTCACATGCATCACCCGGACGCGCTTCAGAGCCCTCACATGATAGTCGCAGGCCCGGCACATCCGCTTGATCTGCCGGTTCACGCCCTGGGTCAGCACCATGCGGAAGGTGTATCTGTTCACCTGCTCCACCCGGCACTCCCTGGTGGTGATGTCCAGCTCCTCCAGGTACACGCCTCCCGCCAGCTTCTCCAGGAATTCCGGCGTGATTTCCTTATTGACCCGCACCAGGTACTCCTTCTCATGGCGGTTGGCCCCCTTCATCATGGCCTGAATCAGGTCGCCGTCATTGGTAAGCAGCAGAAGCCCCTCCGAGTCCTTGTCCAGCCGCCCCGCGTAAGTGACCCTCACCGGATAGTCCACCAGGTCGGACACGATCCGCTCCGCGTGGCGGTCCCTTTCCGTACAGGTCACCCCCAGGGGCTTATGGAACGCCAGCACCACAGTCTCCTGCCCAGGACTCACCCGCCTGCCGGACACAAGCACCTCATCCTCATCTCCCACCGCCATGCCTGGCAGCGCCGTCCGGCCGTTCACCAGCACCTGCCCCTTCTCTATCAGTTTATCCGCATCCCTCCTGGAACAGACGCCGCAGTGGGCCAGATATTTGTTCAATCTCATTTGCTCCATACTTTTACCTTTCCAAAGCTTTCCCGGCACAGGCCGACAGGCAGCCTACCTCCGGACTGGCATGCTGCACGGCCGGGCTCCTGTTCTTCCATATGGGCTGACAGACGGCCGCTGTCCTGCCTGGGCCCCTGCCAGGCCAGTCACTTGCCATGTCTGGAAGCGCTGCCCAAAATCGGAAACCCTGCCTGGATTGGCCGCCGGTGGCAGCTCCCCTGTCATTCCAGGCTCTGCACCTTCGGAATCCCGTCCCCTTCCCGCAGACCTGTCTTCGCCATCCTGTCCGCCAGCTCATTATAGTACACATTGGTGTGGGCCGCTACCTTCCGGAAGGAAATCCCGATGCTTTTTTTCCATTCCCTCATGGCGGCGGCATATTTCTGAGTCAGCTCCGTCTTGGAGCGCCAGGCGCCGGTGACCCATTTTTCGATGCCCTCGTAGTCATAGCACAGCTCCACCGCGGAAAAGCCGCTGCGCATGGCTGTCTTCACGGCGTACATGGCCCCCAGCATCTCCCCGGTGACATTCCTGTGCTGCAGGGACTGGGCATTGTCTCCATTCCCATATTCCGTATATATTTTACCGTCAGGCAGTATGAACACGCAGCCGAAAGCGTATTTTTTCAGGGAATTGTCATAGCTGCCGTCCACGTAGGCCAGCAGCGTCCCGGCGGCGGGAACCTCGTCCCCCTCCCGCACCAAGCCCTGCTCTCCCCTGCCTGAACCTGCCTCCGCTGCGCCCTCGCCGCTTCCGCCGTCATCGGCCTTCCCTTTCTGTGGGACGGCTTGTCCCCTGCTTCTGCCGCACTTCTCCGCCGCCCTGGAATGCCCTGCGCCTTTTATGTTTTCTCTACCGCTGTTTTTCTCCAGGGATTCCGCTGCGCCCCCGCCGCTTCCGCCGTCCGGTCCCCCCGGATCCGGAATCTGCTCCGGCAGGAGGCCGCCGTTTCCTGTCCCCTGCCCCGAAGCCTTCGCCCGCGCGCCGGAACCGCTCCTTCCCCCGGAAATCTTCCCTGTCCCGGGCGCAAGCCCCAGATAGCTCTCAGCCTCCTCCAGTCCCGGAAACCCCTTGTACACCGCGCCGGGATATCCCTCCACGGATGCCCTGCACTCCTCCCACGTCCGAAAGATACCTGTAGCCTTCCCTCTTTTTACCGCATAATATTTCTTCGCCGCCATCCCGCGCCCTGCCTCTTCTTTCCTCTCTTCCTTATCGCTTCCCTGCCTCTTCCTGTCTCTTTCTGCCGTATCCCGTGACAATCGCTATCAGCAGCATCACAAGCATACAGATGGAATAATAGTTCACAAAAGGCACAGCGCCCGGCGATACTGCGAAGCCCTCCCCGAACTGGGCGGACTGCTGGGCCGGAATCACGCAGTGCACCGTCCATGGCGCCAGGAAGCAGAACACGCAGCCCGTGCAGTCCAGGAGATTTGCCCGGCGGTATCTGTCCACCCCGGCCTTCTCCCCGATGTCGTTCACCAGGTCGCCCAGGGCCACGATCGCCACGGAAATCACCCCTGTCACCATGCTCAGGATTCCCGTGGACAGGACGATGGTGGCCTCCGCACTGCGCTCCTTTTTCGCAAAGCGGGACAAAAGCGCCCCCACATCCTCGAACAGGCCGCTGCATTCCAGCACGCCCAGCAGGGAGAACACCGCTATCAGCATGGCCACCGTCCCCGCCGTGCCCGTGATGGACGATATGATCAGGCCCTCCACGGAAAATCCCCCGGGGAACGCCACGAGGTCGCTTACCTGATAGATCCCGAATACCAGCCCTGCCGCTATCCCCGCCAGGATTCCATAAGACAGGGCTGTAATCAAATGCTTCCGCAGCAGACAGAGCACAATGATGACCACGGGTACAATCAGCATCACAAGGCTCACGGGCTTCGCCACCGCCTCCGTCCCGTCAATCGCCGCGCCCGTGCCTACATCCCCTGCGAAGAGCAGAAAGAGCATCAGCGCCCCCGCCGCTGCAGGCAGGCTGTAGCGCATCCTGGTCTTCACCACTGTCCCCAGATCAGCGTGCTGGGTGGTGGAAGACGCAATCGTCGTATCCGAGATGGGCCCCAGGTTATCGCCGAAGGCCGCCCCCGACACAATGGCCCCGATCATGAATTCCGGCGACGCCCCCGCCATCACGCCCACCGGGAACAGGATGGGAATCACCACGAAATAAGTGCCCACCGAGGTGCCCGTGGCAAAGGCCAGCAGGCAGGTGATGAGAAAGGTGGCCGCCACGAAAAGCCTGCCGGTAAACCCTGCCGCCACCACGTACGCCGCAATGGTCTGCACCGCCCCGCTGGAGGAAATCAGCTTGCCGGAGATCGCCGCCAGAATCACCGACAGCACGATCACGGCGAACATGGGCTTGCCCAGCCCGTACACCAGCGCCTCCCCATAGGCCTTCTCGTCCCTGGCAAACAGGACGCCCGCCACCAGCGCGGCGAAGAACGCAATCACGTATCCGTTCACATTGGACTGGCTGAACGCCGCCCAGGCTATCATGGCTGCCGCTGTCAGCAGCGGAATCGCTCTTCCGAAGCCGCCCAGATAAAATTCCACTTTTTTCGGTCTGTTCCCCATATTTCCTCCCTCTTTCCGTTCCGAATCATATTTGCCAATATGTTCTATTTTAACGGCCCGGCCTGTGCCTGTCAAATGATTCTTTTCCCAAAAAATCCGGCCATGCCCATGGAAAGTCCACAGTCATGACCGGAAACGTCATATTTCCGCCCCAGCAACAACGGCACAGCCGCCCGCTTCCCTTATGTAAATTTATCCAATATAAATTATCCGAAAAAGAGTTTGCAAAAAACGGAAACTACTGTATAATAAAGGAAGGCGATTATCCTAAAGAAAGAGAGAAAAGATATGGCCATTGGAAAAAAGAAAAAAGTACTGATGCAGGCTGTCTCGAAGCTGAAAGCAGCCGACTACTCCGCGGAGCCGGAGCTGAATGGCATCTACGAAAGGCTGGCCGGCGGGCGGAAGCAGTTCGCGGAGCTGTTCGAGAAAAATATCAAGGCGGTCATGCAGATCAGCTCGCTGGATCTGACCATGCAGCATCAGACGGACAAAATCATCGACATCTCCCAGCAGGTGACGAATGCCACGGAGACCATTTTCGGCTCTGCTGTGGGGGCTGCCAGCAATCAGCATGAGGAGCTGGCCAATACCATCGTCAGCGTCTCCGGCGAGACGGATGACGTGTATCAGAAAATCGAAGCAGGCCAGCAGGAGTTGACCTCCATCAAGGACCTCTCCCAGCAGACCATCGAAGCTTCCCGGGAAATGCAGAAGAACATGGACGAACTGTTCGGCATCATCGACCACATCAGCGGAATCATTTCCGGCATCGGCAATATCTCCATGCAGACCAATCTGCTGGCGCTGAATGCTTCCGTGGAGGCCGCCAGGGCCGGTGAGGCAGGAAAGGGCTTCGCCGTGGTCGCCAATGAGATCAGGGAGCTTTCCCAGGAGACCCAGCAGCTCACCTCCGGCATGGAGGATTTCGTGAAGAGCATGAAGGATGCCTCCAAGAAGAGCATCGAGAGCGCCAACGGCACTATCGAGTCCCTGGCCTCCATGTCCGACAGGATCAAGCATGTATGGGCCCTGAACGATGAGAACCATGCCGCCGTGTCCAGAATCAACGATTCTGTAAGTTCCCTGGCTGCCGTCAGCGAGGAGATCAGCAGCTCCATGACCGAGATGCAGAATCAGTTGCGGGAAAGTTCTGATTTCATGCGCTCCGTGGGGGACGATCTGCGGCAGGCCACCCAGCCCGTGGTGGATATCGAGAAAATCCTGGACGAGACGGTACGGCAGATGGGCGAGATGTCCCACGATGCCTTCTACCACCTGGAGGACGCGGAATTTGCCCAGTACATGCGCTCCGCCATCTCCTCCCACAATGCCTGGCTGGCCAATTTAAAGAAGATGGTCTACTCCCAGCAGGTCATGCCCCTGCAGCTGGATTCCTCCAAGTGCGGATTCGGGCATTTCTACCATGCCATGACGCCGGACATCCCCGACATCGTGCCCATATGGAAGGGGCTGGGGCCCAAGCACCAGAAGTTCCATAAATACGGCGCTTCTGCCATCAATGCCCTCAATGCCGGCAGGTACACGGAGGCGGAACAGGTCTACCGCGAAGCCGAGACCTACTCCAAAAGCCTGATTGCGGACATGAACCGCATCCTGAAGGCTCTCGGCGAATAGGCAGGGCGGACATAGGACAGATATAGGATGAACATAGGATAGAAACAGGATACAAAACAGCCCGGGACTCTCTCCCGGGCTGTTTTGCTTATCCTATACCACGCCCTGCGCCGTCATGGCCTCCGCCACCTTTAAGAACCCTGCGATATTGGCTCCCGCCACGTAGTTTCCTTCCATTCCGTACTTCTTCGCCGCATCGTCCAGGTTGTGGAAGATATTCACCATGATGCCCTGCAGCTTGGAGTCCACTTCCTCGAAGGTCCAGCTCAGGCGCTCGCTGTTCTGGCTCATCTCCAGGGCGGAGGTGGCCACGCCGCCTGCATTTGCCGCCTTGCCGGGGCAGAACAGGACGCCGTTCTTCTGCAGGTACTCGGTAGCCTCCAGGGTAGTGGGCATGTTCGCGCCCTCAGCCACCGCAAAGCATCCGTTGGCCACCAGAGTCTTCGCGTCCTCCAGGTCCAGCTCGTTCTGGGTGGCGCAGGGAAGGGCGATGTCGCACTTCATCGTCCACACATTGCTGCCAGGCGCACACTCATGGTACTGAGCGCTGGGCCTTGCGGCCGCGTACTCGGTGAGCCTTGCCCGCTTCACTTCCTTTACCTCTTTCAGGAGCGCCACGTCAATCCCTTCCGAATCGTAGATCCACCCGGTGGAATCGGAGCAGGTTACAGGCTTGGCGCCCAGCTGCTGGGCTTTCTGGATAGCGTAGATGGCCACATTGCCCGCGCCGGACACCGCCACGGTCTTGCCTGCGATTTCCTTGCCATTGCACTTAAGCATCTCCTCCGTCAGGTACAGCAGGCCGTAGCCGGTAGCCTCCGTCCTGGCCAGGGATCCGCCGTAGCTTAAGCCCTTGCCCGTGAGCACGCCCTCGTACAGGCCTGTGAGCCTCTTGTACTGGCCGTACATAAAGCCGATTTCCCTGGCGCCTGTGCCGATGTCGCCTGCCGGTACATCTGTATCAGCGCCGATGTACTTGTGGAGCTCTGTCATGAAGCTCTGGCAGAAAGCCATCACCTCTCTGTCCGACTTGCCCTTGGGGTCGAAGTCGCAGCCGCCCTTGCCGCCGCCAATCGGAAGGCCTGTCAGGGAATTCTTGAAAATCTGCTCGAATCCAAGGAACTTGATGATCCCCAAGTTCACGCTGGGATGCAGCCTCAGTCCCCCCTTGTAGGGCCCGATGGCGGAGTTGAACTGTACGCGGAAGCCATTGTTCACCTGTACCTGTCCCTTGTCGTCCACCCAGGGCACCCGGAAGAGCAGCTGGCGCTCCGGCGTCACGATCCTCTCCAGCAGCGCGTCCCTGCGGTACTTCTCCTCATTCGCCTCGATCACCACGCGAAGGGATTCCAGAACTTCTTTGACAGCCTGATGGAACTCAGGCTGGGCAGGATTCTTGGCCACTACCAGCTCATAGACCTCATCAACATATGACATTGCATCATCCTCCTCTTTCTTTTCTATGAAAAAAGCATAGGACTGCTCCTATGCCTTCTTAAAGAGCCGTTGCTACAGCCCTTCACACTATTGTCCCTAAAATATTATAACCTGTGGCCGCAAAATGCACAACACTTTAATTCACTAAATTGGAAAAGTTTTCAGGTTTTTTTCTAATCGATCTGCACAATCCCTGACTGCGGCCGGAGACATCCGCCTAGAGATAGTCCTTCAGGCGCTTGATATTGCTCTCCTCGAAGTCGATAAGCTGCTTCGCCAGCGCCGTGGGACGCTCCCCGGCGTTCTCATTGTGCTTCAGCACCTTCTCCATCTCCAGGATGCCGTTGTTGCTGCCCTTGATCATCATCTCCGCGATATGCTCCGTGCTGGTGTTCAGCATGGTATTGTAATGGATGCCGGTCCTGAGCATGGCATCGGTGAGGGCATTGCTCTGATAGCGCTCCGCCTTCCCCTCCATGAGCTGCCTGGACGCTTCATTGTAAAGCTCCGCGTACTTTAAGGATTGTCTGGAAATCTGCAGGGCAAGGTCATCGTCATACACCTTGCCGGAAATGGTGTCGATGGCTTTCATGGCCATTTCCGTATTCCGCTGGACCTCCCTGTATACTGCCGCTTCCTGTGATTTCATCTCGAATGTATCTCCTTCCTGTTCCCAATCTGGCAGAGAAAGCTCTCCCCGCACAAAAAAGCCTCTTACAGAGGAAGCGCCCATGCGCAATCCTCCATAAAAGGCTTTCCCTATTTCCGGATTTTATACATTACTGGGTGACGAATTCCGATTTCACATATCCTACCTTGCCCTCAAACTTAATCTTGCACCAGTCCCCTTCAATCCCCAGAAGCTCTGCCGTATGCCCGCCTACGAAGGTTCCCATCTGCTCTGCAGTCGCACTTGCGGCCGCCCGCACATTGACATTGGTATTGGCTGTCACAGTGCCCATGCTCTCCTGGCCGTCAGCGGACTCCTCCATCTGCAGGAATTCGGATTTGATATAGCCGTCCGCTCCCTCGAAGACAATCTTGGTCCAGCCGTTTGCGCGCACCTCCTGCACCTGAACCCTGGTACCGCCCTCTACCTGTCCCAGCCTGTCGGCCTGCTCGCTGTCGGAGTTCCTCACATTGACGGTGGTGGTAGCCAGCGCGCTCTGAGGAGTGCTCTGTACCGGCGCTTCCGCGTCCGGAGTCTCCCCTTCCGGCACCGAACCCTCGCCGCTTTCTTCCCCGCCTTCCTCTGCAGGAGGTTCGTTTGCCGTGGCCTGCTCGGCCAGCCGTACGCCTACCGCCGTGTTGACCTGCGTCCCGAGCTCTCCCAGATATGTCAGCAACTGAGGCTTCGCCTCCATCAGCTCATTGTATTCCGCGTTCACACGGTTATTGAACTCTACCGTATCATCCTGCCCTGACACATCGGTCACGTAGTTCTTCTCTTCTTCCGTAAAGTTCTTCTCGTTCTTGATATGGAGGGCCCCCTGCCCGTCATCACAGACATAGAACATCTGCCAGCCGGGAACCTCATCTTCCTCATGGTTCAGGAAACAGATTCTGTAATACGCATAGACCAGTGTAGTGCCCGTCTCAAGCCCTTGCTTGGTATAAATCTCCACGCACGAGACATGATCCACATATTTTGCCATTTCCTCGCAGCGCAGTTGCTCGTTCTCCGTAAGCTCGTCATAGAGCGCCGTCATCCCCGCGCTGTCTCCCGCTGCCATGGCATTGTAATATGCATCGACAAGCGCCTGGATATCCTGGTTCTCATTCAGTACCAGGGGAGTCTCCTTGGGCGGTTCCTCTACAGACGGCTCCTCGCCTCCCTCCTCTGGCAGGCTTACAGCCTCAACCGACTCCACAGGCGCTGCGCTCTCGGACGGGGGAACGGACTCCTCCTCTCCCGCCTTCCTGCTGTTGGCCCCCAGCGCATAGGAGACCGTACATGCCACCACCACGATTACGACAAAAGGAATCAGGAGTTTGGAATTCTTTACAATAAAATCACGAATCGACGTCTTATTATCCATGTCATCACACCTTCCTAATATAGCAGAACATCTGCCGCACCTGCGCACAACCGCGCCGTAACACAAGGAGCCGCATGCGGCTCCTCCAGACAAAAACAATAGAATCCACGCTTCGCGAGTCTTCTATTGTCATGAAAATAGCCAAAGCGATGTAAATGCATCCGACAGGAATCGAACCTGCATTAAAGGCGTCGGAGGCCTTCGTTCTATCCATTA
>CAMQOJ010000047.1 GCA_947003375.1 uncultured Lachnospiraceae bacterium | reverse complement strand
TATAGGTGCTTTTTAGGTGCGGGCACTTTGTTCGGGACGCAGAGGTCGCAAGTTCAAATCTTGTCGCGCCGACTTGATAGAAATTCCAAAGAAAAAGGTCTGCTACGCAGACCTTTTTTCATCCCCATAAACTCAAAATTCCCTCACCCCAGATTCGCAGACCCCCCTCTGGAGAGTGTCCTGGCCACCTCGACCCCGTCCAGCTCCTGTACGGACTGTTCGTGGTGGAGGGACAGGTATGCTGCCACCCCGGCGGCCTCCCCGATCTGGTTCAGGTTCACCATCACCCGCAGGGCGCCGAAGGCCCCCATGTCCGCGTTCAGCATCCGCCCCGCGGCGATGAAGTTCTGCCACCTCTCCCCCACCAGGCAGCGGAAGGGAAGCTGGTAATAGGTGGGGACAGGCTCCTCCTCCCCGATGCCCTTTTCCCTGCGCCAGTTCCCCCTGGTCACAGTGCCGTCCGCGTTTTCTCTGGTATAGCTCCCATCGATATACCGCAGCACAATCCCCTTGTCCCCGAAATGCATGTCCGCGCCGTATGTCCCGTTGAGGATGGCGTCCTCGTACCGCGTCCCCAGGAGCAGGTCGTTCTCGTTGGCCTGGTACAGCGTCCTGTAATGTACTGTTTCCCGTATTCCTATATATGAGCAGGCGTTAAGGTTGTTGTAGGTCACGCCCGGCTTCCCGTATTTATTCAGCATCTCCACCAGGGCCCGGGCCTTCCTGCGGCCCTCCACCTCGGCTTTGGTCAGGTCGCGGGCGCTGTCGCAGCGGTATCCCACCACATGGGTGTCCGCCCGCATGGTGATGTCCCGGCATCTGGGCAGCCTGTTGTTCCATCCGTAATCCTCCTCCAGGCCGAACTCCTTCCCGTGCCTGCGGATCAGCTTCTGGACGTCCAGCCCTTCCGTGTCCCCCTGGAGCAGGAAGCAGGCGGAGGGCGGCTGTATGTTCTCATGCACATAGGACTGGATTCCCAGATTCCTGGCCAGATCCCCGTCTCCGGTGGCATCTATGAAAAAGTCCGCCTTCACGGCCCCGCGCCCGTCCTTGTTCTCCACGAAGACAGCGCTGACTTTATCGTCCTCCGCCTCCAGCCCCACATAACAGGTATGGAAGAGATACGCCGCGCCGCTCTCCTCCATGAGCCTGTCCAGCTCCGTCTTCAGCTCCTGGGGATTGAAGCAGTGGGAATCCGCCCAGTCCACATATCCGGCATTGTAGGGCTCCAGCCGATCCGTGACCTCGGCGCTGAGCCCGGCGATGATCTGCTTCTTTTTCTCCGTGTCCATATAGGTATGCCATACATTCACCAGGCCGTTGGTGGCCACGCCGCCGAAGCAGTTCTGCTTTTCGATCAGCATGACCTTAAGGCCCAGCCTTGCCGCCCGCACGGCCGCGAACACGCCGGTGGCGGAGCCTCCCACCACGCACAAGTCCCCCTGCCATATGACAGGCGTCTGTCTCTGTCGTTCTGTCAGATACATTGTCATCCTCCATGTCCGCCCTTTCCGGGCGCAGTCTTCCGTGACAGCCTTCCGCGGGCAGGCAAAACGGGCGGGCCCGGAAGAAGCCCCGAGCCAGGCCCAAAACGCTGCCCCCAAATCCCTTACAGGCCCAGATCCTTGTCAAATCCTTTCTGGTCTTCCGGAAGGGCATTGTACTTGTCGCGGTACATCTCCAGAATCTCCTCATAGCCCATGTCCGTTATCTGCTGCTTGAAGGCCTCCCAGTCTCCGTCCATGTTCTTCTTGCCGGTGATGAAGTTCATCAGCTCCTCTTCCATGTAAGTCTTGATGGGCGTCATGATCTCGGATTTCCGCTCCTGCTCCTCGTCGGTGAAGAGGATCGCCTTCTTTGGATCGTACCTGCCGAAGTCCTCTGCCTTCAGCCTGGCGTTGGCGTCCCAGATGATTTCCCGGCTGCGGTCGTTAAGGCTGGCGTCATAACAGTCCTGGTCGATGGGAATCCACATGCCCGTCCTGGCGTCCAGGCCTCTTTCCGTCCTTTCCTCTGGCTCGATCAGCCATTTCTTCTGTCCGTCCGCCACCTCGTAGGTCTCCCCTTCCACGCCCCAGTTCACCAGGTCGATCATCTCCTGGGAGAGCTGGTAGTCGATCAGCGCCATGATTTCATCGATATGCTCGGACTGTGCGCTGACTGCCGTGGACCAGGCCCCTCTTCCGGTGGGCGCCTGCACCCAGGACTGTCCCTGGCCGATCTCCGTCTCCACGAAGGGCATGGCGTCGATTTCGAAGTCCGGATTGTTCTTCTTGCCATTGCCCACCCAGTCTCCTTTGGACTCCGTGTACAATGCGCCGGTATATTCCCCGAACCAGAAGAACACCTTTCCGCTGACCACCCTGTCGATATACTGGTCGTCGGAGACAGTGGCGAACTCCGGGTCGATCAGGTCTGCGGCGTAGAACTTCTGCAGGGTGGCGATGGCGGCCTTGAACTTGTCCGTCATGGCCCCGTATTCATAATTTCCCGTATCCGCATCCAGATAGAAGCCGGAGGTGCACTGATACAGGTTCCCCACCACGCCGATCAGATTGCTCGCGCCCCAGCGGTTGGAGATGGGGATGGAATCCGGGTATTTGGCCTTCAGCGTCACCAGCGCGTCATACAGCTCGTCAATGGTGGCGGGCACGGGGATATTCTCTTTTTCGAAGATATCCTTTCGGTAGAGCGACATAATCGGAGCCTGTCCTCTGGTGTTGAAATTGGTCAGGCAGTACAGATGGCCCTCCGCGTCCACAGTGTCATAGTAGATTGCGGGAATCTTCTCCATCCAGGCCCTCAGGTTGGGCATCCTGTCCAGGTAATCCATGAAATCCACGAACAGGCCCTCCCCCGCGAACTGGTCCACCAGCGTCTTGTTCACCAGGATCATGTCCGGCAGCTCCCCGGAATTCAGCTTCAGGTTCACTACGGTCCACACGTCCGAGGTAGGGGCCAGCGTCCAGTCGATCTTCACATTGGTGTACTTCTCGTACTGTTCGTCCGCCCACTGCGTCTTGTCCCTGCCGAAATCCGCAGACAGGGCCGTAATCTCAATAGGCTCCGCCAGAGGGAATGTATAGTCCGCCTCCGCCTGCGTCCCATCGGCAGGTTCCGCGGATTCTCCCTCCTCGCTAGAGGCATCCTCCTTAGAGGCGTCCTCACCGGCGGCATCTTCATCAGCGGCATCCCCGGGCTCTTCCGCCGGGGCCTCCCCGCCCGTCTCCTCCTGCTTCGACTCCGGCGCGGGCCCGGAACCTGCGTCTCCGCAGCCCGTAGCCAGCAGGGCCATGGCCCCTGCGGTCAAAAGCGCGATTGCTTTCACATGCTTCCTTTTCATAACTGTTCTCCTTCCTGTTGTAATCGTCAAGGATAAATGGTATCTATGATTCAACGCGCCAAGGCGCGAAATCCTCCTTCAGCCCTTCACGGATCCGATCATCACGCCGCTGGCAAAATATTTCTGCAGGAACGGATACACGCACATGATCGGCAGCATGGCCACTATCATGGTGGCCGCCCGAATCGTCCTTGGGTTCACGTCCATCTGCACCATGATGTCCCGCATGCCCTGGCTGCTCATGTCCATGTTCACGATCAGCTGCCGCAGATACAGGGACAGGGGATGCATCCTGGAGTCGTTCAGGTAGATCAGCGCGTCGAAATAGCTGTTCCAGCTTCCCACGATGGCGAACAGCGACATGGTGGCCAGCAGGGGCTTGGACAGCGGCAGGATCACCTTCCGGAAAATCTTGAAATGCCCCGCCCCGTCGATGTAGGCCGCCTCCCGCAGGGCAGGGGGTATATTCTGGAAAAAAGTGCGGTAAATGATCACGTTGTAGGCGGATATGGCCCCGGGCAGCATCATCACCAGCGGATTGTCCAGAAGCCCCAGGTTCTTGATCACCATGTAGGTGGGTATCATGCCCCCGCCGAAGAACATGGTGATCATCAGGAGGATCGTAAGGGGCTTCCTCCCGGAGAAGCCCTCCACCGACAGCGGATAGGCTATGAGCCCGGTGAGGAGCACCGAGGCCGCCGTGCTCCCCGCCGCGTAGAAAATGGAATTCCCGTAGGCCCTGGCAAACCTGGCATCCTTGAATACATATCTGTAGGCATCCAGGTTGAACTCCACCGGCAGCAGCACCACCTCCCCCCTGGACACGGCTCCCGTGTCGCTGAAGGATATGGATATGATATATATCATAGGAAACAGGATGACCAGCATCAGCAGGAACAATCCCCCGTATATCAGAATATCTCCAAACGGAATGCTTTTCTTCTTCACAGACATCTTCATAGACATTTCCCTCTTCCCGGCCTTCCCGCGGCCCCTCGTCGCTGCCCCCTCACCAGAGGCTGTTCTCGCTCACCTTCTTGCTGAACCAGTTGGCCCCCCACACGAACACAAAGGAGATCGCCGACAGCATCAGCCCGATGGCCGCTGCATAGCTGTAATTGGAATTCTCCAGGCCGTACCGGTAGGTGTAGGTGGAGAGCACATCCGCGGTGCTGTAGGTGGCTGTGCTGTACATCAGCAGGATCTTCTGGAAATCATTGGAGAAAAGGCTCCCCATCCGCATGATCAGCAGGATCACCGTGGTGGGCATGATGCCCGGCAGGGTGATATAGAGGATCTTCTGCAGACGGTTCGCCCCGTCTATCCTCGCTGCCTCGTACTGTTCCATGTCGATTCCCGCCAGGGCCGCCAGATAGATGATCGAGCCGTACCCCATCCCCTGCCACAGGGAGGAGCCGACGTACAGCGTCCGGAACCACCCCGGCTCCGAGAAGAAGTTCACCGCGCTGCCCCCGAACGCCGCGATCATCCTGTTGACGATTCCGTCCACGGAGGAGAACAGCTCCTTCATCAGCCCGATCAGGATTACCACGGATATGAAATGGGGCAGGTAGGTCACGGTCTGCACCAGCTTCTTATACCGGCTGCAGCGCACTTCATTCAGCAGCAGCGCCAGCAGGATGGGGGCCGGAAATGTCCACAGCAGGGAGTACAGGCTCAGCAGCACCGTATTCTTAATGATGCGGAAGCAGAATGGATCCCTGAAAAACTGGATAAAATATTTCAGGCCCACGAACTCGCTTCCAAAAAACCCCTTCGAGGGCGTATACCGCTCAAATGCCATGACGATTCCGTATATCGGAAAATACCGAAAGACCACTACCATGATAACGGGAACCAGGCACATGGCGTACAGCTCCCTGTCCCTCATCCAGATGCGCTTCCACCCGGAGTTTCCTTCTTTCTTTTTCTTCCTGTCCAAAGTCCTGTGACCTCCTTGCCGCCAGATTGGTAAAGCCGTTTGATGATTGATGATGATTGATATTGTATAGATTCCACAACCCGGACGCAATCGGCAGTTTCTCACCATATAGGTTTTTCCTTATATTTCCGGCTTATTCCAATCGGCATTTTTACACCTTACATAACGCCGATTGTGTTTTCCATGCCGTATGTTATAATGATTTTGTTCAATGTGCACAGTTTTCCAAAGGAGCTTCGTATGAAATCAAGGTTTATCCAGTCCCAGCTTTCAAAATTTCAGGAGACAGTACCGGGAACCTTCCTGCTGCTGTCCATGTGCATCATCCTGATTCTGGTCCCCTGCGCGTTGATCACTTTCTATGCGGACCGTCTGATTTCGGAGAAGATCCGCTCCGCCAACCAGAACTTCCTCTATGCGGCAGCCGATTCCATCGACAGCGCCATACGCATGCCCATCGAGCAGAGCTCCCTGATCATAGAGACCAACTTCCCGGACTACTACAACCTGCTCTATGCGGACGCCATCTCCGACAGCGACGCCGTCCTGTCCTCCTACCGCTTGAACAATGCCCTGTTCGGCAGCAATTACAGCCTGGCCCTCTTCGACACCACAGTCCTGTACTTCAAAAATCCGGGCATCGTGCTCACCGCTTCCGGCTCCTACGATGCCCAGACCTTTTTTCGGAAAAAATATATCTTCGCGGACTACCCTGCCGATTACTTCGACAGGCTCATGGAGACGCCCTTCAAAAGCCTCCCCTGCCCCGCCACGCCCGTGCTGACCATAGATGTCCATGGGAATGAGCGGGTGTACTACGAATCTGTAATCCCCTTTGCCATCCATCCCGTCAATTCCTCCCCCGCGGACGCCCTGTTCCTCTTCCTCCTCAGCGAAGCCGCCCTGGACAGGATGCTGGATTCCCTGAATTCCAATCAGAGCTGCTACATCTATCTCTGCGATACCGTCACCGGGAATATCCTGAACCACCCCTCGGACACGGATTACGCCTCCCTGCTGGACCTGGCCGGGCAGGAGTATGCCGCCTCCTCCGGCTCCATGACCCTCTACGATGCCTCCGGGAGCTGCCGCGTCCTCTGGTGCAATTCCGGCGTCAGCAAGCTGCGCTACATCTGCGTGGAGCCTCAGCTCCTGATCACCAGGCAGCTTCGGACCTTTCTGCTGCTCACCTATTCCGTGACCCTTGCGGTGGTGATCGTCATGATCCTCTGCCACAGGCTCTTCGCCCGGTGGCTTGCGCGGATCCTGTCGCCCATGTTCCTGCGGCTGGACAAGACCTTCCATCTGAACAAGAACCCGCCGACCCTGAAGATGAACGACATCCGCTCCCTGAAGGAGGCGCTGGATCTCCTGTGCACCCAGTACGAAGCCAACTACCCCAACCTGATCGTCTCCTTCCTGTCCAGGCTCCTGCAGAACGATGTGACCCATGAGGAAATCCTGGAATTCTGCGGCCATTTCAGCGCCTTCCAGCCCCAGGACTGTTTCTGCCTCCTGGTGATACGGACGAATCTCTGGTTCGATGAGGGGCCTGAACCGCCGGGCTCCAGGGCATGCGGCGACATCCTGGCGCAGCTACGGCGCAGGGCAAAGGACTACGGATATGTCGTTTCCCTGCGGGACGGGGCGGACTGTCTGCTGTTCCTCACCGCGCCCACCCTACAGAAGCTGAAGGGCATGCGCAGCCGCTTCCTCCATGATATAAGGGAAATCACCCTGCCCCTTCCGGACTTCGTCTGCGGCCAGAGCGCCGATTACCACAGCATCCACGAGACCTGCCTCCACTACCGCCAGGTGCAGGAGCTGCTGGACCACTACGGCATTGCCTCGGAGAAGAGCGTCTACACCGCGGAAGACCTGCGCTCCGCCTCTGTCTGCGCCCTCTCCCCCAGGCAGAAGGCAGAGATCCAGGCCCTCACCAAGCATTCCTCCCACCAGTGCCTGGGATATGTCAGCCGGCTGCTGTCCTCCTGGAAACAGCAGGACGTGTGCTTCTCCTCTTACCGGAATGCCGTCACGGAGCTGTTGTTCCTGCTGCAGCAGATATTGTGCGACCTGACCATCCCCTTTTCCGCCGTCTTCCCCGACAGCGAGAGCGACCTGACCCTCCGGGCCCAGAGGCTCCTCACCCCGGGGCCCCTGGACAGGCTTGTCCTGAGCGCCTACGGCCAGCTGGTGAACGTGATGAAGACCAGGGACATCTCCATAGAGCAGGCCCAGCAGACCCTCCTGCGCTATATCGACGAGCACCTGGCCGACATCAATCTCACCATGCTGTCCGATGTGGCGGGGATGAACCAGAACTATCTGAGCCAGTATTTCAAAAAGCATTTCGGGATCACGTTCCTGGATTATGTCACGCGAAAGAAAATAGAAAAAGCAAAAGAGATGCTGACGGATTCCGACCTGACCTGCAAGGTCATAGGAGAGAGCCTGGGCTATCACGACCCCAATACCTTCATCCGGTCCTTCAAGAAGCTGGAGGCCGTGACCCCCAACGAATACCGGCGGATCCACAGGGGACAGCCCACATAAAGGCTGCCCCTCCGCGATTGCCGCAAAAACGTAAATGCATATTCGGACTGCCGCACCAATCGCGATCGTCCTTACCGCGCCGTCCCCTTCTCCTGATAGAACATATTCCGCAGCGCACAGATGTCCCTGGGCAGGCTCTCCCTGTCCTCCGCGTCGTGCAGCTTCCTGACCCAGGCGTAATACTCGTTGGCCAGGGGCGTAGTCAGGGCGGAGGTCTTCGCGATGTAGCCCTTGCGGATGGCCTCGTGGGACACGCCGCGCATGAACTTCCAGAAATTGTAGTAGGCCAGCTTCAGCTTGGTCATGTACCCGGCGCTGTCCTCGATGACGAAGCCCTCGATCCTGCGCCCCCGGTATTCGTAATCCGCCTCCATTACCTCTATGTACCAGTCGTAGAATTCCTGCCAGCTGGCCAGCTCCGCCGCCCGCTCCTTCGGCTCCAGCCCCAGCCTTTCCGCCACATGGCACATGTCCTCATAGGCGTATCTGCCGAATTCCATCTTGTTGTACACGATATCCAGCAGGAACAGTCTGCTCTCCGGATATTCGATGATATGCGGGTCGTTCTCCATGTCCACGCACTCGAAGACAAAGGAGACTTCATGCTCCCTGCAGTACGCCTTCAGCTCCTCCAGATGCTCCGGGGAGACCTTCCGCCGCACCATCTCCTGGAAATACCCCGCGTACTGGCTGTCTATGGTGGACTTGCTGGCCAGGAACAGCGCGTCCTCATACTCATTGTAGCTGGCGATCCCCAGGAAGCCGTTCTCCTTCACGTAGGCTGTCACCGGGAACTGCAGCTTATGCTGCAGCATGTCGAACCTGGTCTCGGGCCGCTCGTTCACATTGAAGAACTTGTCGTAGGCCCTGGCCACCACCTTTCCCTTCATAGTGTCCAGGTACAGGCCCCTGGCCTTGGTGGTCTGAGCGTCCCAGACTCTGTCGTAGAAGGCCTTGTCCGTGTAGTTGAAGGAGGAGATGTTGCCGTACTTCTTCTCCTGGATATACTTATTCTGGCGCAGGGCCATGATGACATCTGCAATGTCGCTCTCCGCCACTGCCTGCTGCTCCAGAATCTCCGGCGTCCTGTACACCTCATTGGGCACCTCGATGCAGCGGATGCCCTCCCCGTCCACCTGGACGCAGCGCAGGCAGCCGCCGTATTCCACCTGCCCCTCCAGGTTGAACACCCTGTCGTTGACCTGCACGGGGACCTGCTTGGTGTTGCGGTGTCCGTGGATCTGGTAGCAGTTCTCCGGCGTGGTGTCGAAGAAGGTCTCCGCTATCCGCTCGAAGTCATTGTAGCTGCCCACGCCCTTGATCATCTGCTCCGTGGCCACGAAGGAGATGTTCTCCGGCAGGGTGCTCAGTCCCGCGTGGGTGACCAGGAATATCTTATCGTTATACCGATAATAGGCGCACTGGCCGAATTTCCGGTATAGCTGCCTTACCTGCTTTTTGTCCAGCCCCGCGGCATCCAGCGCCGGCCTGGTGACCAGCTCGAATTCCTTTGACCTGCCTGCGGCGTCGTTGGCCCAGTGCCACAGCCACCTCTCGTGGTTGCCCTCCAGCATCAGCACGTTCTTCCTGTTCATGACGGACATCAGGAACCGTAACACCTCCACGTTCTCCAGCCCCCTGTCGATGTAATCCCCCACAAAAATATACATTTCATCGTCTTTGATGCCGCCGTTGTCCGCCAGGTATTTCTGTAGGGCCGTGTTGCAGCCGTGGATGTCGCCGATGTGGTGGATGCGCTTATAGGAAGACATGTCGAAGAGCCTGGTCCAGACTGTGTCCAGCTCCTCCGGCCGGATCACCTTGATGCCGGAGGGAATCTTCTGGGTGCGGAATCTGGAGTACATGTTGTCGATCACCGCCTCGGGCACCCGCTTGAAGGTCTCCCTGGCCGCGTTCCTGCGCTTCACCTCCTCGATCGGGATGTCCGTGAAGTCCACGCAGTACATCCTGTACCGATAGGTCTCGCACATCTCCTTGTACCGGTTCATCTCGCTGGTCTTGGAGTTAGTGGCGTCTATGACCGTGAAGTCTCCCCTCTGCATCCTGACCTCCAGGATGGCGAACAATGTCTTCCACACCACACCGTCATTGTCCTGGCTGATCCCCTCCGTGCCGTCCGGCAGCATCACCGGGCTCTGGCACAGCAATCTGATGTCGTCCGCAGACAGGGCGTAGGGCTTCAGGCCATGCTGCTCGATCCAGGTGGACTTCCCGCAGCTTGCGGAGCCCCTCAATAAAAGCAAAATCCTCATTTTCATTCCTCCCAAATATATACTGCATAATGCTGAATCCTGCCGCCAGCCTCCTCTCCCTCACTCTTTCAAAAGCTGGGCGATCAGATGCTCCACCTCATGGAGCTGTTCCCTGCTGTTCTCCCTGTGGCTGAGCCTGCGGTACTCCGAGGGGGACATGCCCTTCATGGCCCGGAAGGCCTTGGTGAACACCAGGGCGTCATTGTAGCCGCAGGACAGGGCGATGCTCTCTATGGGGTAAGTGGTGGAGTCCAGCAGCTCTCTGGCCTTGGTGATGCGGAACGTGGAGAGGAACTGCTGGGGGGACATCCCGAGATAGTTCTGGAACAGGGTATAGAGATAGCTTCTGTTGATGCACACATAGTCCGCCACATCCGTCACCTTGATGGGATTGCAGTAATTGCTCTGGATAAAGGACACGGCCTTCTTCACATACTGGTTGCCCTTGTCCTCCTGGTCCCTGGCCACCACGCCGGCGCTCTCGGCCAGCACGGACAGGAAAACCCCCAGCAGCCCGTTGCGGCGCAGGTCGTCCGCCACGCCGAAGGTATTGTGCTCCATCATGTCCTTTATGATGGAATACAGCTCCTGGTCCCTGTCGCAGGAAAAGACAGGATGCCTGGCGGACAGCCCCATGGCGCTCAGGTACTCCCCCGCCCGGGTCCCGCCGAAGCCCACCCACAGATAGCTCCAGGGCTCCTCCCGGTCCGACTGGTAGAAGGCCAGCTCATTGGGCTGTATCAGGAAGCCGTACCCCGCCTCCAGCCTGTACTCCTTGTCGTGGAACCGGAACAGCCCTCTGCCGCTCAGCACATAGTGTATCAGGTAATGGGGCTTGGAGGCGGGGCCGAAGCTGTGGAGCCCCTCCGTCCGGGAGCAGCCGCAGCAGTTCACATACAGGCTGCCCGCCTTATCATTCTCAAAGTCCAGCTTAAAGGCTTTCTCCATGGGAGACCATCTCCTTTTGGCAGGCCCTGACCCTCCAGGCCAGGGCTTTGCCCCGGCCCTCATCCGAAGGCCGGGGCCGCATTTCAGAACACGATTTCAGAACGCGAATTCCTTCCTGTCCAGATCGGCCTGCACCTTCTCCAGATCCTGCCGGATATGGAGCTTCTGGGGACAGGCCTTCTCGCACTTGCCGCACTTCACGCAGTTCTTCGCCTGCTTCTCGTCGCCCAGGTTCCGCTCCCAGCTCCCCTTGACCATGTTGTAGTTCTGGTACATGTGGTAGGTGTTCCAGGCCCGGAAGTTGCCCGGGATGTCCACCCCCGCAGGGCAGGGCATACAGTAGCGGCAGCCCGTGCAGCCGTTCTGCACGCGGCCCTTGATCAGCGCCACGATGTCCTCGATGGTCTTTTCCTCCTCCTCCGAAAGGGGCCTGAATTCCGCAAAGGTCCTCAGATTGTCCTCCACCTGCTCCATAGTGCTCATGCCGCTTAGGATGACCTTCACATTGGGCAGGCTCCCCACCCAGCGCAGGGCGTAGGAGGCGATGGAGGCCTCCGGAGCCAGCGCCCGGAATCGCCCCGTGATGTCCTCCGCGAAAGCCGCCAGAGAGCCGCCCTTGACCGGCTCCATGATCACCAGGGGGATGCCCTTCTCCTCCGCCAGGCGGTAGCCCTTCATCCCGGCCTGCTCCTCCGTGTCCATGTAGTTGAGCTGAATCTGGCAGAAATCCCAGTCCCTGTAGTTCAGGATCTCTTCGAAGACATCATAGTCGTCATGGAAGGAGAATCCCAGATACCTGATCCTTCCCTCGGCCTTCAGGGCCTCCAGCTTCTCCACCGCGCCCAGCTCCACCATCTTGTGGAAGCTGTCCTTGTTCAGGGCGTGCATGAGATAGAAGTCTATGTAGTCCGTCTGCAGCCTGCCCAGCTGCTCCTGAAAGGTCGCCTCCACGTCCTCCAGTTTCTCCACCTTCCAGCAGGGCAGCTTGGTGGCCAGGTAGAAGGAATGCCTGTCGTATTTCTTCAGGGCCCTGCCCACGAAGGGCTCGCTGGCCCCGTCATGGTAGGGGTAGGCGGTGTCGATGTAGTTCACGCCCGCTGCGATGGCCTTATCCAGCATCCGCTCCGCCTCCGGCTCGTCAATCTTTCCATCTGCGGTCACGGGAAAGCGCATGCAGCCGAATCCCAGCAGCGACGTCTCGATTCCCGGTTTCTCCAGTTTTCTTTTCTCCATTTTCTTGTCCTCCAGTTTTTGATGGCTCACCTTTTCTTCAGCATCTTCTTCTCGCCCTTATTGTAGATCTTCATGGTGATGTACGCCTCCACAATCAAAAGCAGCGTACCCACAAGGCTGACCCACCCTCCGAACAGATAAGTGAAGAACATGGTGAGCACCGCCACCGCGCCAAAGCCAAAGACCAGCTTGGCGCAGAACTTATTGTACTTCTTCACGTCCTCCACCTGGATGGGGAACTTGTTGAACACTTTGTTCCTCTCATCGCTGCTGAGAATCTTTGCGCCCACATAAGCGCATGTACCTCCTATGAACAAAAGCAATATCAGATCCATACTCTCCTCCTATCTATCCTTCCGCATCTGCCCTTCCGGCATGTTCCGGGCATCGGCCTATTCTCCGTATATCTTCTCTCTCAGATATCTGGTGTTGGTCTCGAAATCCACCTCCAGCACCTGCATCTCCCGGATTGTCACGTCCCGGTAGGTGTCCGGCTGGGGGATATTGTCGGACACGATGTCGTAGGTCAGCAGCTTCCCCGCCATCAGGCTCAAGGAAAAGCACTCGTTCCGGGTCAGGTTGGTGGTCAGGTTCGGCATGAGGCCGTCTATCAGCCCTCCCGCATTGGTGAGCACGGCTCCCGGAAGCTTGCCGATCACTGCCGTCAGTACCTTCCTCTGGCGCTCCGTCCTGCCGAAGTCCGTGCCCAGGTAGCGGTTCCTGCTGTAGGCCAGGGCCTGGGGGCCGTTCAGGTGCACCGCCGTCGGGCCGTTGTCAGCCACGGACAGGTCCATATTGTCCGTGCCCTGCTCCCTGCCGGTGAGCATGTTGTACTCCACCAGATACCCGTTCACATACTCGATCTCATCCCTGGTCAGCTCCAGCTCTATGCCGTCCACCGCGTCCACCAGGTTGGCGAAGGCCTCGAAGTTCACCAGCATGTACCGGTTCACCGGGATGCCGAAATTGTGCTCGATGGTCTTCATCAAAAGCTCCGCCCCGCCGAAGGCGTAGGCCGCGTTCAGGCGGTTGCCCTGGTACTGGTTGCCCTGGTGCTCGGGAATCTCCACGTAGATGTCCCGCAGCAGGGAGGTCATGTAGACGGTCTTGGTCCTGCTGCTGATGGACAGGAGGATCATGGCGTCGGAGCGGCCGTCCTCCCCGTTCTCTCTGGAGTCGTTGCCGATCAGAAGGATGTTTACAACCCCGTCTTCCTTCATGGGCTCCACAGCCATGGCTGGCAGTTCCCTATAATTCATCTTTCCATATACCGCTCCCACAAGCTGGTACAGGCCCACGCCCAACAGGGCGACGATCAGCACCAGGGCTATCAGGAATTTCCTGAGCCTGTGTTTCTTCCTGCGGCGCTTCTTCTGCGCCCTCGGCGGTGTCTTCGGCTTCTTCGTCATCCGGGAATCCCCCTCCCTCTGCTCCGGCTCTGTCTCTTTGGAATTCCCTTTCTTTTGAGACTTCTTTCTCCTCTGAGGCCTCTCCTCCTCTTCGTACCCTTCGTATTCTTTCCTTCTGCGGGGCGGCTCCTCTCCGTACTCAGGCCGTCTGCCGCCAGACGACTCCGACCCGTACTCCAGACGCCTCCTCAGGGGCAGTTCCTCCCCGTACTCCGGCCGTCTGCCGTCTGCCGACTCCTCCCCGTACTCCGGACGCCTGCCGCCTGCCGCCCCCGCTTCATATCCGGGCCGTCTCCTCCGGTACGGCTCCTCCCCGTACCCCGGCCGTCTGCTGTGGGGGCCCGCTTCCTCCCGCCAGTCCTCCGGATAGGGCTCCTCCTCTTCATATGCCCCGTC
>CAMQOJ010000046.1 GCA_947003375.1 uncultured Lachnospiraceae bacterium | reverse complement strand
TGCTCTGCAGCGTTGCAAGATTGATACCCCGTTGCTTGCAGCGGGGTATTTGATTGCGATTTTATATCAAATATGATGCCATGACCGGGCGTTTGGGATGGAAAATATGTGAAACCAGACTGCATAACGCTGACTGGTTCAAGCGCATGATTGCATTAGGCAGCATTCAGCGTTATGTAGTATAAGTTGCGATATCCAAATGATTTCCGCTTGACAAATGCTCAGAAAGGAGATATATTATAGTTACAATAATTAAACAGCGTTTAGCAATAATAAACAAAAATGAAAGACATTGAGAGGAGGATTTATGAAAGCACTGAAAAAGGGTGGCTGGAAACATGTCCGGAAAGAGCTTTGGAAGAACAGGTTCCTATATCTGATGCTTGCCATACCGCTATTGTATTTCTTTGTCTTCAAATACGGGGCTATCGGATGGCTGGGAATCGCTTTTAAAAACTACAATGCCAGAGCGGGCCTGTGGAAAAGCAAGGGAGTGGGGCTGAAATACTTCAAAATGTTCCTGAACGATCCGTATTTCTTCACGGTGTTGAAGAATACGATTATGATCAGCCTGTGCAGCCTGGTCTTCTATTTTCCGGTGCCCATTATCCTGGCGCTGATGATTAACGAGGTCAAAGGGGCCCGGAAGAAGAAATTCGTACAGACGGTTACATATCTTCCCTATTTCATATCAACGGTTGTCGTATGCAATCTGGCGATGTACATTTTTGCCACGGACGGAATTGTAAATGACGTGGTGGTAAAGGTCTTCGGGGGCACGGCGACCACCTTCCTGTCCGACCCGAAGTGGTTCCGGCCGATTTATATCATCACGGAGATTTGGCAGCAGGCGGGTTGGGGTTCCATCATTTACCTTGCGGCCTTGGCCGGAGTGGATCAGGATCTCTATGAGGCAGCCTCCATTGACGGCGCTTCCCGGTGGAAACAGATGCTGCATATCAGCATTCCCGGCATTTCCTCAATTATTTCCATTCAGTTCCTGCTGACCATGGGCCGGATGCTGAACGTGGGCTATGAGAAGGTTCTCCTGCTTTATACCGGAGCCACCTATTCCACGGCGGATATCATTTCCACCTATGTATATCGGCGTGGCCTGATCGACGCCAATTACAGCTACGGTGCCGCAATCAGCATTTTCCAGGCGGTGATTTCCCTGATTCTGATTTGCCTGGCGAATAAAGCGGCGGATAAGATTGGCGCGACCAGCCTGTGGTAAGGAGGTTATCATCATGACGAAGAGAATAGAAGAAGCATTGCGGCCCGGAAAGAAAAGGAAAAGCCCCGGGGAAAAGGTGTTCAGCGCCATTGTGGCGGTTTTTCTGATTTGCTCGTGCCTGCTGGTCATTTATCCCATTTATTACATGTTCATCTGCTCCATCAGCGACGGATATGCGGTGACCAGAGGGGAGGTCTGGCTATATCCAAAGGGAATCAATCTGAAGGCCTATCAGATCGCGCTGACCTATCAGTCGGTGATGAGGTCTTTCCGGAATTCCCTGCAGTATACGGTGGTGGGTACGGCAATCGCCACGATTCTGACCGCCCTGTGCGCCTATCCCCTGTCCCGGAAAGATATGTATGGAAGAGGAGTCTTCACATTTATTATCACCTTCACTATGTTCTTCGATTCCGGTCTGGTGGCCAATTACATGGTGGTATCCTCCCTGCATCTGAAGAATACCATCTGGGCAATGGTGCTTCCGGGGGCGATCAGCGTCTGGTATATGATTATCATGAGGACAGGCTTTCAGTCCATACCGGATGCGCTGCATGAATCCGCTTACCTGGACGGGGCAAATGATTTGGTCATTTTCTGGAAGATTATCCTGCCCCTGTCCAAGGCGACTATGGCTACCATCGTGCTGTTCTATGCAGTGGGCCTCTGGAACGCCTACATTCCGGGCCTGCTCTATATGGACGACAGCACCAAATATCCATTGCAGCTTTTGCTGAGGAATATCGTCATGAGCAGCAGCGCGGCGGGGAACAGCGCCACATCCGTGGCAGCCGACACGGCGGCGCTGGGAAAGAACATCAAATACGCAGTCATTTTTATCACCACGCTCCCCATTCTGGTGGTGTACCCCTTCGCACAGAAATATTTCGTGAAGGGCGCTATGGTAGGTTCCGTGAAAGGTTGATTTCGGCCGTTTGGCCGGTGGTACCATACAGAATCAATAGAATCAATAAGGAGGAAAGAGGATGAAGATGAAGAAAGTAACGAAGTGGCTGGCTGTGGCAGTCAGCGCGACCATGCTGGCAGGAACACTGACCGGATGCGGCGGCTCTTCCGACCCGGCTCAGTCCGACGCCCCGTCGGGGGAAGCGCAGGAAAGCGACCAGGGTGGTGAAAATGAGACGGAAAAGGCGGAAGAAGCGGAAAGCGGCACACCTGCGGAGGGCTCAGATCAGGAGCCGATTACGGTGACCTTCATGCGGTCCAATTCGGCCGCGCAGCCCACCGCGGAAGATAACAAGGTGGTGCAGCTCATCGAGCAGAAATTTAATATCCATCTGGAACTGCAGCTGATTCCGGATGCCGATTTCAGCACCAAGAAGAGCGTGGCGCTGGCGTCCGCCGATTTGCCGGATATCATCATGGGAGTGAATATTGATGAGCTGCGGCAGTACGCACCTACCGGAGAATTCCTGAATCTGTATGATTATCAGGACAAGGTGGGCGACTATCTGGGAATTGTCCAGGCAGATGACCGCGCGGCAGCGACGAAGACCTATGAAATCGACGGAGGCATGTATGGATTCCAGAGACTGGAATACAACCGCATCGACCTGGCGCCATTGGTGGCCCTGCGCATGGACAGGCTGGAGGAGACCGGGCTGGGGACTCCCGCTACATGGGATGAATTGTACGAAGTGATGCTGGCCATCAAGGAGAAGTATCCGGATCAGTACGTATTTTCCACCAGGAACAAGACCACCTATATGTTCGGACAGCTGGCCTATGCCATGGGCTCCGGCGGATTCCCCTGCTTCAGCGGTTCTGGCATGTACTATGAGCCCAGGGAGGAAAAGTGGCTGTACGGTCCCACGCAGGATTCCTTTAAGACCGTCATCACCTTCCTGGCAAACGCTTACAAGGACGGCCTGCTGGATCCCGATTATGCCACAATGGACAAGGATACCCTGCATGAGAAGCTGAGCAACGGCAGCCTTTCCATGGTGGTGGACAACAACTCCTTCATCGGACGTGTGTACAACCCCGCTCTGGCTCAGGTCGATGAGAATGCCAGGTTCGACATCATCGCCCCTCTGGAGAGCAAGGAAAACGGAACCAGGAGAGCGCTGAGATACGAAAGGGACTGGACGGAGTTCACCTGCGTCAATGCGGATACAAAATATCCGGAGCGCATCATGGAGCTGCTGAACTGGATGTACACGGAAGAGGGACGCATGGTGACCAACTTCGGCGAGGAAGGCGTGGATTATACGGTGGAAGCCGATGGCACGATCAAGACCAATCCGGATCTGATCGCGGAGCATCAGAATGACGCGGACGTATTCTCCGGCATTCAGGGAGCCCTTGGCGTAGGCCTTCTGAGTCTGGGCGAGTACATTGACGAAGCGCTGTATGCGGAGGTATCCGACCCGATTTTTATCGAGCAGGGCAAGGTGATCCGCGGATGGACGGAAGAGGGACTGATCGATTATAATCCCGCTGTTCCTTTCTTCAATACGGAGGAGCAGGAGGAAGTGACCGAGCTGCAGCAGGCCCTTTCCAATGTGTTCAACGCTGAGATTGAGTCCTATATCAACGGACAGAAATCCTTAGACGACTGGGGCAGCCTGGTGGAAACCTTGAAGGGCCAGGGAACGGAGCGGCTTGAGGAACTTTTCAATACCGCATATCAGAGGGCTTTACAGTAAAGAAAACGATATGATAAAATGACATGTATACTGCATAACGCTGAATGCTGCCTAATGTAATCATGCGATCGAACCAGTCAGCGTTATGGAGCCTGGTTTCACGGTAAGTGAAATCGTTAAGCAGTATAAATAGCTGATTCAGGATATATGCCGGGATGTCGTCAAAGTATCCCGGCATATGTCAAACAAAGAAAGGTGAGGTTATGTTTGATCTGGCGACTGCTGTTGTTCCGAAAACACCTTATATGACAGTCTTTGAGAAAAAGACCGTGGATGTCTTCTGTGAGGAGCTTGCGGGACGGAGCGGCGTGGACCTTCGCGGCAACGCCGTATCCGCCGAGGCGGACACCATAGAATTTTATAATGAAGGAAATCCGGCGGCTTATGGAGAGAACCTTTTGGAACTGTTCCGCGACATTCCTGAGGCGGGAAAGGAGGGCTTCCGCATCAGAATCGCGGACGGGGAAGGCCGCAGGCGGCTGATTGTCCTGGGGAAGGACGAGAGGGGCGAATTCTACGGCTGCGCTCGAATCCTCCGCAGAGTCGCGGCCAAAAACGGGAGAATCCTGTGCCCGGAGGAGCTGGACGGTGTGAGCATGACACCGGAATATCCGCTGCGGGGCCATCAGCTGGGATTTCGGGATAAGAACAATACCTACAGCGCCTGGACTGTGAAGGATTTTGAGCGCTATATCAGGGACATGGCCCTGTTCGGCGCCAACGCCATAGAACTCCTGCCGCCGAAGACGGACGATGCCCTGTTTTCTTCCACCTTTGTGGAGGATCCCTTCCGGCTGATGATCGAGGTCTCCAGAATCATCCATTCCTACCACATGGATGTGTGGCTGTGGTATCCTAACGTGGGAGAAAACTATGACGATCTTGACTGTCTGTACAGAGAGCTGCAGGAGAGGGAGCTGGTTTTCTCCTCCATCCCTTATCTGGACGCGATTCTGGTCCCGCTGGGGGATCCCGGCTCCCTTTGGCCGGACAGGGCCATGCAGGTCACGGAGGAGTGCGTGAAAATCATGCGCAAATATCATCCCCATGCGGGGGTCTGGGTGGCTCCCCAGCATTTTCAGCCGGAACCGGGCTGGTATGATGATTTTTATAATCTGATTGCGAAGGAGCCGGACTGGATCGACGGTGTCTGCTTTGCCCCCTGGGAGCAGCATGAGATTACGGAAATGCGGGATAAGCTGCCGGAGAGATACAGGCGCAATATCCGCAATTATCCGGACATTTCCCATAACACAAACTGCCAGTTCCCGGTGCCCATGTGGGACAACGCCTTTGCGATGACGCTGGGCCGGGAAGGGAACAGCGCCCGACCAAAGGCCATGAAATACATACACAACATGATTGAGCCGTATACATGCGGCGCGATCACCTACTCCGAAGGCATCCATGACGATATCAACAAGGTCATCTGGTGCGACCAGGATTTTGACAGCAGGACGGAGGCAGCGGATACTATCCGGGATTATGTCCGGTTGTTCATCGATTCTGAGATTACGGAGGAGCTTACGGACCTGGTGCTGCGCTCGGAGGACGACTGGGCGGGCCCGATTCTTGAGAATGACGGAATCGACAGGGTATACCGCGACATGTGCGCGCTGGATGAAAAAGCGGATGAAAAGACCCGGAACAACTACCGCTACCAGATGATCAAGCTGCGCATTTTCAGCGACTATTGGACAAAGCACAAATACGCGGCGGATCAGGAGAATGAGAAAAAGGCCAGGGAAGTTCTGGCCCGGGCGGCGCAGCTTGGCTCGGAAGCGGCCATAAAGGAAGCCAGGAGCGCGCTGAACCTTTCCAGAGACGTCCCTGCCATGGAGGAAGTGCTGGCTGAAATGCAGAAGCTGGCAGACGAGCTTTATAAAAACTGCAAGATTCAGCTGACGGTCACATGGCACCACGGGCAGCGCTGGATCAGAGGGGCTTACCTGGAGACCGCCGGCATGCCGCTGAACGATTATCAGTATCTGATGGGCAGGATGAAGGAGATTGAAAAGGAGACTGATGAAGAGCGCAGGGTGGAAGAGCTGCTCGCATGTATTTCCCGTGAGGATCCGGGGGAAGGAGGCATCTACTGCAGCCTGGGCACGCCGGAAGGCTTTGCCCATGTGACCCAGTACAGAACCTGGGAGGAGGATCCCGGCTATCTGAAAACGCCTCTGAAGGATCACAGCATTTACAGCATCATGGGTATGTTCCATCAGATGCGGGGCTGGCATGACGAATTCCCCATGCCCTTGAGCTGGGCCTGGAATGCCACCGCGCTGTACGGGACTCCCCTGGAGGTCACCTTTGGCGGCCTGGATCCGGAAAAGGAATATGGGCTGAAGGTCTTCTATCCCAATGCCTTCCTGAAGGCGGTCCATCATATGCAGAAGCCAGAAGAGGATACGGAATGCCGCTTCTATGCCGGGGACACGCTGCTTGCCGACAGGATTCCCAGACCGGAGATAAGCAGCGGCGCGGTGTGGGAATATGATTTGCCGAAGAGCAGCTATGCGGACGGGACTCTCAGGTTGAAATGGCAGGTATACGGAACGCTGAAGGCATTCGCCGTCAGCGAGCTGTGGATCGTACGGAAATAAGAAGAATGGTAGAGCTGGAGCCGCGAAGGCTACGCGGCATGAAAGGGGTAAATATGGATTTTGCAGAAAAATTTCCCGGCGGTGTCTGGCCGGTGATGCTGACACCGTATACGGAAAAAGGCGCGATTGATGAGGACGCGCTTGCGGCGCTTACGGAATGGTATGTCGGAAGCGGCGTCAAAGGGCTGTTCGCGGCATGCCAGTCCAGTGAAATCTTCTATCTGAACCAGAAGGAAAGGCTGAAAATCGTGGAGATTACGATGGAGGCGGCGGGGGGACGGGTGCCGGTGATTGCCAGCGCGAACACCTCGGAGGATATCGAAGCGCAGGCGGAGGAACTGAATGCTGTCTGGGATCTGGGAGTAGATGCGGCGATTCTTCTGTCCAACAGGCTTGCCGGTCCGGAGGATTCGGAGGAAGTCTGGACAGAGAATTTCTACAGGCTTCTGGACAGACTGAATCCGGATATCCGCCTGGGGATTTATGAATGCCCTTATCCCTACAAACGGATTCTGCGCGGCCGGGAAATTCAGGCCATGGTCGGCACGGGGAAATTCCATTTCCTGAAGGATACCTGCTGCGACATCGCGGCGATCAGGCAGAAGCTGGAACAGGTCAAAGGCAGCAGCATACAGCTGTTCAACGCCAACACGGCCACGCTCCTGCAGTCCCTGCGGGACGGTGCGGATGGATACTGTGGCGTCATGGCAAACTTCCATCCGGAGCTCTATGTATGGCTCTGTGAGCATTTCATGGAGGAAGCGGCGGAAAAAGTCAGCAATGTGCTCACGATGAGCGCGCTGATTGAAAGGCAGCTCTACCCGGTAAACGCGAAATGGCATCTCCGGAATCTGGAGATGCTGCCCGTCCGAATCGAATCCCGATGTCAGGACAGTTCCCTTCTGACGGAAACCTTCCGACAGGAAATCCGAGTGATGGATGAGTTGATTGGGGATACCTATCGGACATACTGTATCTGATGTGGATTTATCGCGATACGGAATGAAATAATACGACATGAAGAAGGGCTGGCCGGCGGGGCAGCCCTTTGCCGTTATCGGGGCGTTTTTTGTCCGGTGTGCCGTCAGATAAAATTTGACATTTTATGCCAATTGTCTTATTCTAAAAGAGCGGGTTTCCACATATATGCGTATCCGCGTGGGCGGAACGGACAGGGAAGCCCCAGGAAGTGCGGGGGAGGGGCTGTCTTTTATGGAGTCTTCAAACAAAAAGGAACTTATGGAAGCGGATATCAAAGTGAAGTCACTGGTAAAGGCCATCCAGGTGCTCGAATGCTTTACCACGGAAAAGCCGACGCTGGGCATCTCCGAGATGGCGGCCATGCTGGGCTACAACAAGGCGACGGTGTACAACATCGTTTCCACGTTTGCGGCGCTGGGATATCTGGAACAGAATCCCGATACGCAGAAATACAGCCTGGGATTGAAGTTCCTTCATTTCAGCTACATCATTAACAGCCATATCAGGCTGTCCACGGCGATGGAGCCCTATCTGCAGAAAATAGCCGATGCCACCCAGGAAACGGTCTACTTCGGAATCCACCATGAGAGCAGAGTCCTGTACCTGGAGACCAGGACGCCGGGAGAGCAGTTCCAGAGGCCCATCCTCGGTGAGAAGGCGCCCATGTACTGTACCGGCCTGGGGAAATGCCTGCTGGCATTTGGCAAGGACAGTTACCTGGACGACATTTCGGAGCCCTTTCCCCCCTATACGGTGAATACCATCACCCGAAAAGAAAAGCTTCTGGAGGAACTGGAGGAAATCCGGAAGAGAGGATATTCCACCGACAATATGGAGCATGAATTCGGGATTTCCTGCGTGGCGGTCCCTCTGTTCGGCCTGTCCGGAGAAATCATAGGCGCTGTCAGTGTCTCCGGCCCATCGCTGCGGTTCACCGCGCAGACTATCCCAGTGATATATGCCACCATGTCCGGGATTCTGGAAGAGGTGCAGTATGTTTATTAGTCGTAAGTGTGTATTTGTGCATAAAAACAACAACATTCAAAATAAATCCACAAAAAAATAATAGAAAACAGTGTTAGATTCATTGACATCAGAGCCATGGAGGCATATACTGGAGGATAAGGGCATCTGTGGACGGAGCCTGCAGGCCGAAGCGAAGAGAACAAGAAATCAAAAGAATGAGATAGTAAAGAGCATGTAAAGCAGACAGTACGGAAAGGAGCACCCATGGCAAAATATTACACACAGGAAATCCCCAAAACGGACAGGATCCCCAGGCTGGTGGCGCATCTCTACGCCAAGATGCCGGAGATTGAATCCGCCAGGGCCAGACTGATCACGGAATCCTATAAGGCCACGGAGGACAAGCCCATCATCATGCGGCGGGCCCTGGCTTTCGCGCACATCCTGGACAATATCCCCATCATCATCAGGGAGGGAGAGCTGGTGGTGGGCAGCAGTACCATCGCCCCCAGAGGCTGCCAGACCTATCCGGAGTTCTCCTACAAATGGCTGGAGGCGGAGTTCGAGACCGTGGCGGAGCGGAAAGCCGATCCTTTCTACATAGCGGACCAGACCAAGAAGGAGCTGCTTGCGGCGGATGCCTACTGGGAGGGGAAGACGACAAGCGACCTGGCCACCGCCCTCATGACAGAGGAGACGAAGAAAGCCATCGAGCACAACATCTTTACCCCCGGCAACTATTTCTACAACGGCGTGGGCCATGTCACCGTCCAGTACGACAAGGTGCTGGCCATGGGCTACAGAGGGATCATTGAGGAGATCGAGGAGGAGCTGGACAGATGCAATCCCGGAGACGGGGATTACTGCACCAAGAGCCAGTTCCTGAAAGCTGCCATCCTAAGCTGCGAGGCCGTGATTCGCTACGCCCGCAGGTATGCGCAGCTGGCGGAGAAGGAGGCGGCTGCCTGCACGGATTCTGCCAGAAAACAGGAATTGCTGCAGATTGCGGCCAACTGCGCAAGGGTGCCGGAGCATGGGGCCGCCACGTTCCATGAGGCCTGCCAGAGCTTCTGGTTCGTGCAGCAGCTCCTGCAGCTGGAGTCCAGCGGGCATTCCATCTCCCCGGGGCGCTTCGACCAGTATATGTATCCTTACTATAAGAAAGACCTGGAGGCCGGGAAGCTGACAAGAGAGTCCGCCCAGGAGCTGATAGACTGTATCTGGGTAAAACTCAACGACCTGAACAAATGCCGTGACGCCGCCAGTGCGGAGGGCTTCGCGGGCTACAGCCTGTTCCAGAACCTGATCGTGGGCGGACAGGACAAAGAAGGGCTGGACGTGACCAATGACCTTTCCTTCATGTGCATCACGGCTTCCAAGCATGTGTTCCTGCCCCAGCCCTCCCTTTCCATCCGGGTGTGGAACAAGTCGCCCCACGACCTGCTGCTGAAGGCGGCGGATCTGACGCGCACGGGCATCGGCCTGCCTGCGTACTACAACGATGAAGTCATTATCCCGTCGCTGCTGAGCAGAGGCCTTACCCTGGAGGACGCCAGGGACTACAATATCATCGGCTGCGTGGAGCCCCAGAAGGCGGGGAAGACGGAGGGCTGGCATGACGCGGCGTTCTACAACATGTGCCGTCCCCTGGAGCTGGTGTTCTCCAATGGCTGGGACAAGGGCGAGAAGATCGGCATAGAGACCGGGGCCGTGGAGGACATGGCTACCTTTGAGGAGTTCTATGATGCCTATAAGAAGCAGATGGATTACAACATCTCCCTGCTGGTGAACGCGGACAATGCCATCGATGTGGCCCATGCCACCAGATGTCCGCTGCCGTACCTCTCCTGCATGGTGGACGACTGCATAAAGCGTGGCAAGAGCGTCCAGGAGGGCGGCGCCGTCTACAACTTTACCGGGCCTCAGGGCTTCGGCATCGCCAACATGGCGGACTCGCTGTACGCGATCAAGAAGCTGGTATTTGACGAGAAGAAGGTGACCCTGGCGGAGTACAAGCGGGCGCTGGCCATGAACTACGGACAGGGCTTCGATGCCGTCAGCGCCGGGGAGATTGTGACGGAGATCCTGCGTGAAATGGGTAGAAACGGCATGGCCGTGGACGAAGCCCAGGTTGCGGGCATGATCGCGGCAGTGATGAGCGCGGAGCTTCCGGCGGAGGAGAAGAAGAGATACGAGGAGCTGCGGGCCATGATAGACGAGGTGCCCAAGTTCGGCAATGACAACGAGGAGGTGGACATGTTCGCCAGGGATGTGGCGTACACTTATACCAGGCCGCTGCTGAACTACCGCAATCCCAGAGGCGGCCAGTTCCAGGCGGGGCTGTATCCCGTGTCGGCCAATGTGCCCCTGGGGGCCCAGACAGGAGCTACCCCGGACGGCAGGCTCGCCCATACCCCTGTGGCGGACGGCGTGTCCCCCTCGGCGGGCAAGGACGTGTACGGCCCTACCGCTGCGGCGAATTCCGTGTCCAAGCTGGACCATGGCATCGCCTCCAACGGCACGCTGTTCAACCAGAAGTTCCATCCCACGGCGCTCAGCGGAGAAAAGGGGCTGGAGAATTTCGTGGCGCTGATTCGCTCCTATTTCGACCAGAAGGGGAGCCATATGCAGTTCAATGTGGTGGACAGGGAGACCCTTTTGGATGCCCAGGCCCATCCGGAGAAGTACGCCCACCTGGTGGTGCGGGTGGCAGGGTACAGCGCGCTGTTCACGACGCTGTCCAAGTCCCTGCAGGACGATATTATCCGCAGGACGGAGCAGGGGTTCTGAAAGGAACCGCATGTGTGATGCGATGGGAATATTGGATGCGGATATCATGGCAAGAGCAACGGAGGTAATTTGTAAATGGATTCAGTTTTGAATGAAAAGTGGTTTGAGTTATCCCTTGTGCAGCAGATGATAAACATTGGAAATGAGGTAAAACGGGCACTGAAATTTTCTGCAGATCTGGATAAGAGAGATATGTTTTTTGACAGAGCGATACAGTATACGAATTTTACAATGGAAGACCCTAAAAACGCTCATGTATTGTCGGAGTTACTGATTAGTAAAGAAGTGCTGGAAGATTATCGTGGAGAACATAATCTCGCCTGCACAGGGGAACAGATTAACGGATATTATCAAGCTTATCAATACCTTTTGTAGCACTTTTACGCGGCATAAAGTTATCAATCATGCAGGTACAGACTGTCCCTATAAGGATGGCAGAATGGAGAAGAAAATGATAGTAAAACACGAATATCCGATCCTGGAATACAGCACGGAAAAAACCGCAGTCATCAATCCGGACAGGAACGCATCCAAAGCGGACAGGGACGGAGAGGGCGGGGGCGGTTTCAGGCGTTTCCCGAGACTCTGCCTGGTCACATTCTTCGAAGAGGTGCTTGACAGCGCGGTAGAGAGATATGGGGGAGAGAAGATAGGGACCTACGTATCCGAAATGAAGGACTTCCATGCATACCGATTTACAGTGGAAGGGACGGAAGTCTGTGCCGTGCAGGCGGTGGTGGCTTCCGGCTCCATCGCCATGATGACGGACTGGCTGTACGGCCAGGGTGTAGAGGCGATTGTCTGCTGCGGCTGCTGCGGGGTGCTGGACGACATTCCGGAGGGAGCCGTGATTATACCGGTGCGGGCCCTCAGGGACGAGGGGGCTTCATACAAGTATCTGCCGCCTGCGCGGTTCGTCGAGCTGCAGCAGGGGCCCATAGAGCGCTTCCGGGAAGTCCTGTCCGGCCACGGCGTCCCCTACATAGAATGCGCCACCTGGTCTACGGACGGATTCTACAGGGAGACCCGGGAGATGGTGGCTTACCGGAAGGAGGAGGGCTGCAGGGCCGTGGAGATGGAATGCGCAACAATGGCAGCCATCGCCCAGTTCCGGGGGAAGGTCTTCGGGCAGTTGCTCTACAGCGGCGACATCCTCATCGGCGGTGCGGAGGACTATGACGACAGAGGCTGGAATAATAATGTTTCCGCAAGGGAGAGGCTGTTCGCTCTCGCCTTGGAGGCATTGTGCAAGCTGTAGGGGAAATGCGGATGAATGGTTTTGATGATGCTTTTTGGAAAATGCTGGACTCCCTGGTGATGGATTCGGAAATCGTGACAGACAGGCCAAAAGGGACAGTCCATCCGAAATATCCGGACTTTGTCTATGAGGTTGACTATGGATATTTAAAGGATACTTCATCCATGGATGGCGCCGGCATTGATGTGTGGGTGGGCTCAGGGGAAAAGCGGGTGGACGCGGTCATGTGTACTGTTGACTGCCTGAAACGGGATTCGGAAATCAAGATTTTGATCGGATGTACGGAAGAAGAAAAGCTGTCAGTATATCGAGCCCATAATGAGACGCAGTATATGAAGGGTATCATGATAAGGCGCTGAATGGGGCCGGAATTCAGTAACCGTAAGTATGAAATGCCGCTCGCGCGGCGGAATGAGATGAAAAATGACGACAGAATATTTACAGACAAAAGGCCGGATATTCGACATACAACGGTATTCCATCCATGACGGAACGGGAATCCGAACTATCTGTTTCCTGAAGGGCTGCGTGCTGCGGTGTAAATGGTGCTGCAACCCGGAGTCCCAGGAGTACGGGATTCAGGAGATGACCGTTCAGGGCAAGACGAAGATCATCGGCCGCGATGTGACGGTGGCGGAGGTCATGGAGACCGTGGAGAAGGACAGGCCTTACTACGACCGCTCCGGCGGGGGACTGACGCTGTCCGGCGGGGAGAGCCTCTGTCAGCCCGAGTTCGCCAGAGACCTGCTCCGGGCGGCCAGGGCCGTGGGGATAGGCACCGCCATGGAGAGCATGGGCTGTGCGAAATGGGAGGCCATTGAGGGGATTCTGCCATACCTGGACCATTACCTCATGGACATCAAGCACATGGACAGCGAAAAGCATAAGCGATTCACCGGAAAAGGGAATGAGCTGATGCTGGAGAACGCGAAGAAGATCGCGGCATCCGGCCAGACGTTCCTCAGCATACGGGTGCCCGTGATTCCCACTTTCAACGATACCCCAGAGGAAATCAGGGCCATCGCCCGGTTCGCGGATGCGCTGCCAGGGGTGGAGGAGATTTACCTGCTCCCCTACCACAGGCTGGGCCAGGACAAGTACGCGGGCCTGGGCAGGGTATACGAGCTGCCGGACATCCTGCCGCCGGAGACGGAGCATATGGAGCGGCTGAAGCGGGAAGTGGAGAACTACACGAAATTAAGATGCCATATAGGCGGTTAAGCGAACAAAAATGAAAAAGACAGATGCAATCCTCCGGCTTGTGAGGCAGGAGATTGAAAACAAGGATGTATTGGAGGTGGCCTGCGGCACGGCAGAATTTTCCTTATCCGCCGCACAGTATGCGAGGCAGGTCGCTTGTATTGATATCGACAGCAGCCGTCTGAACGGTTTGGTGGAAACCTGCGAAAATATCCGTTTCCGGAAGATGGATGCCGCTGAAATGGAGTTCGGGAGCGCTACGTTTGATACGGTGATTCTGTACAATGCGCTTTGCCATATTGAAAGCCGGTATGATGCGATTATGGCGGAATGCAGGCGTGTGCTGAAGCCGGAGGGGCGCATCCTCCTGATTGCCACCTGGAAGATGGACGGCTCCCTTATGGCGGAGATGTTCGGCGACAGGGTGGAACGGCTGGAAGGATGCCATATGGTGAAGCTTGGGAAATCAAATACCCCGCTGCAAGCAACGGGGTATCAAGCTTGCAACGCTGCAGA